>JAWKLZ010000003.1:0-202500 GCA_041392475.1 Chitinophagales bacterium
ATCCTTGGATTCAATAAACGTTTTTTTTCAAGCCAAAAAACTATCGAAAGCCGAGCAAGAATGCTCGGCTTTTTTTGGTTTATCAAAAAATCCTCAACCCAATTTTCTTCAAAAAAACCATTTCCCAAAAACCGAAGCATTTATACCAAAAGCCGAAGCCTATAAACCAACTACCGAAAACCCAAAAGCGGTCCTATTTTTTACCCTTTTCTTTGCATCAGAATTAAACACGAAACACCCTTAAACAGCAACAATTCTTTTCTACACCTGAAATCGCAAAAATGAAAATAGGACATACTTTCTGCCTTCTTGTTTTACTCTTAAGTCCTTTTTGGAGCGAGATAAATGCACAGAATACAAGTTCTAAAGATATTGAAGTATCTTTTGCTCAAAGTGAAATCAATTTTGACTACGAATCAGGTGAATTATCCAATATTTTAAAAATAAAAAACCTTTCAAGCGTTCCTATTGAGGCACACATTGAAGTATTGATGCCTGATGGCTGGAGTTTAATTTTTGCATTGCCTCAAAAACTGACACTTCCACCCAATGCAGAAATCTTTTATCTAACGCTTGATTTTGCCATACCTGATGAAACATTGGGAGGCATAAAACATGAGGTGACTGCAAAAATCTTAACCAACAACGCAAAAAGTACCAGCTCCACTGTTTGCCATATTTCCATACCCGAAGTAAGGGATTGGAAAATATGGTCTGAAAAAAATGAAGTGTACATTCCTTCAAAAAGTAAAAAAATCCCTTTCAAGCTTCTCTTAAAAAATACTGGAAACCTTAAAGAAACCTTTAGTCTAAAATTTCAGCAAAATCCTAATTTAATTATTTCCAAAGGAATACGAAAAGGATTAGATTTATTGCCTGGACAAGACACTACCTTAATATACGAGGCTCAGTATCTACCTTCCTCCAAACCCATTCAAACAATATCCATTCGCTTTGAAGCAAGTAATGCAGATTCCGATAAATCAGAAAAAGGAATGATGACTTTTCTTTTATTAGAGGGACAATACAACCATGGTAATACGAAGAAAAAAAATGTCTCCATTGAAGTCTCAACAGGAAATATGGGGTCAACCAATACTATCCATACAGGACTGAAAGCCAGCGGAGAAATTTCGGTAGGCAAAGAACGAGAGGTCAATTTTTCGATGACTTCCCAAGATATATTGCAGCCAGATACCGAAAATACACAGTATTTTATCCAATACAAAAGTAAAAAAATAAAGCTCGAAAGTCAAAATCAAATAGTCAAAGCGACTTATGGAAATGAAGAAAATACTTTTGAGAAATGGTCAATTGGTGCGATTCAAGACCTGAAAAGCGGACTCACTCAACTACAATACAAACAACAGAAATTATTGGTAGATACACGGCTTAGTGGTGGGCTAAATTTTTACAATGATTCACAAAATGGAGTTCAAATAGGAATCGCTAACCTTATGACTGACATCCCTATCCACAACAAAGGAAAATTGTACCTTTCACTTCAAGACATACTCATATCCGACAAAGGAAATGAAACTCCTTATACCACCAATTCCTTTCAGTATTTCCTTCGTTATGAAAGCAATCCCTCTTTGAAATGGAAAACATACTTCCAGAGTAGTTACAACTCAGCACATCACCCTTATGGACAACAAAGTGTTCTGCAAGTACAAGCCCAAACAGCACATCAATCTCTGGATAAGAAACACCGCATAGCTATTGGAGGAGCAACCAACCAAAAAATGCCCAAAGCTTATGATAAGGGTGAACTCTTGCCACCTGAAAGCTACAGTAGAAACCTTTTATCCTTCAATTACAATTATCTTTTTCTCCCCCAAATGAACATTGAAGTCGGAGGTCAATTTGAGCAATTGAACGCCAAACGCTTTTCTTCTTTGACCGAAACGAACCTTGATTATCAAACCAAAACTACTGAATGGTCGGTTGGAACTGCTTTCAAAAAGTATTTTTGGATGAATCTCAAACACAAACAATACAGTATAGCAGATTTTGTATCTCCAGGGGAATTGTATTTATATAACAATCTGCCTACTTTCCGCACAACTGACTTTCGTACTCAGTTTCAACAAAACGCTCTTTCTATAGGATATCAATACCGCAAAGCGGATGACCACAGCCGGTTTTTAGCAAATACAGATGCTCAAAATTTGACCACAGAAGTTCACCATGCCCTTGCGCTAACCTATCAATCTCGGCGGGTTCTCGTAGGAGCAAAATATTATTCAACAAACAGAAACACTCGTTTGATAGTGCCTTTACATCTTCAGGGAGAGTGGTTTAAGAGGGCTTTAAAATGGAAGTTGTCAGCCAATGCCATGCATTTTTTCGATACCCAAACAACCACTTTTTTTTCACGTACTGACCTGGATTGGCGATTCGCAAAAGGCTGGCATCTATTGTGTAAGGGTCAGCTTCTTCAAAAAAAGCAAATTGTAAATATAGAAGACCCCGAAACCATTCAAACTCAAAATACCAAATTTGAACTTGGACTAAAAAAGAACTTTCACTTCGATCCTTTGGGCGACAAAACATACGACTTAGCCATTCAGTGCTTTAGGGATGAAAATGGCAATGGAATATTTGACAAAGGCGAAACTTCAATACCAGATGTACGTTTGCATTTGACCCCTGTGAAAGACCCTTCTTTCCCCAACAACAATTTCAAGGAAGCCGCTATTTTTTCAACTGCAAAAAATCAATCTCAATTTAAAAACTTACCACAAGGAGTTTATCAGTTATCTGTTCACCAACTTTTCCCTGACAATGATGGCTACTTCAATACCACTTCTGAATCTATTCGTATTGACTTGACAAGCAATAAAACTTTGCAATTGGCTTTTGGAAAAGGACGAGTAATCAAAGGCAAACTTAACATAAAAAGAGACGACAACTCTTCTTACGAAAGCCTACCAGTCAAAGGAATCAGAATCACCGCCACCAATCCAACAGGCAGAGCTTTCTCCGCACTAACCGATAAAAAAGGCAATTTCACAATTTTTGTACCCTTTAGTGATTATTACATCGTAGAAACAAATAACCCTTATGGAGAGGATTTTCAATTGACCAAAGGCTCCGAAAAAATAACTTTTTCAGGCAGTGAGGAAATACCTTTAGTCGAATTTTTGATTGAAGAAGCAGCAATAGAGATTGAGTGGAATTGAAACCCGTAGATTGGGAAATTGTGCTTTTGAAGTTGCAGAGTCCATCACCCACAAACGAGATTTTGAACATTTGAGAAGTGCTTTCTTCAAAGTAAATTATTTAGCGGCTTGTTTGACCCCATATCCAATATGACAATAATCATTCAAAAAGCAAACGCTCGTCATTAGTAGTTTACCGATACTGCATTACTTTACATCCATGAACATTATTTTTTTTTTGAAAGACTATCATTGTTAGGAATGGTGAAGAATATCCTTCATATTTAGGGCGAAGACTTTTGAAGTTTAATCTTTTATTGACAATTGACTATCATTGCAATAGAGATTCCTTGAAACAAAACTTCAAAAGGCTAAATCAGCAAGTTAATTTTTGAGCCTCACTAAGTAAAAATCACAAGAAACATCATGGATCTATTTTTTAGGAAAAGTATCATTGCAGCTACGGGGCTGTTTCTTTGCCTGTTTCTCATTGTACACTTATCTGCCAATTGCATTTTACTTTTGCCAGAAACAACCGCAAGGGAAATGTACAATTCCTACTCAACTTTATTGCGTGAAAACCCACTGATTAAACTGGTTGCTTACGCATTATATTTGTCGATTATTTTACACACGGTCTATGCCTTATTGGTAACACTCCACAATAGAAAAGCCAAACCTCAAAAATATGCAGTCAATCACACAAATGAAAACAGCTCTTGGACCTCGCAAAATATGGGCTTAATCGGCATCTTCATTCTACTTTTCATAGTCGTTCATTTGGCGAATTTTTGGGCAAGAATAAAATTGGGAATGGGAGAAGGTGTCGGTGTAGATAGCTTGGGGAATAAAGATGTTTACGAAGTGACGAGCAGTTTATTTCACAATATCTACTATGTGGTATTTTATTCTATTCTGATGATTCCTTTGGGTTTTCACTTACACCACGGATTGAAGAGTGCTTTCAAGACACTTGGATTTTACCATAAAAATGGATTGAAAATCGTATCAAAAGTAGCTTTGGTCTATGCCCTTATTGTTTCCATTTTATTTGGAATCATTCCATTTATCGTTTACTTCAAATAGAAATAAGATTATGATGTTAGATGCAAAAGTTCCAGAAGGAAAATTGGAGGAAAAATGGCGCAATTATCAAGTCAAAAGCAAACTGATAAATCCTGCCAATAAGAAAAAATTGAATGTCATTGTTGTCGGTTCGGGCTTGTCGGGAGCAGGTGCAGCCGCAACTCTTGCCGAGTTGGGATATGATGTGCAGTGTTTTTGCTATCAAGATTCTGCTCGGCGAGCACATTCTGTTGCCGCTCAAGGTGGTGTAAATGCTGCAAAAAATTACCAACATGATGGCGATAGTGTTTGGCGAATGTTTTACGATACACTCAAAGGGGGCGATTTTCGGTCTAGAGAAGCGAATACCTACCGTTTGGCAGAACTGTCTTCTCCACTGATTGACCACTTTACACAACAAGGCGTTCCGTTTGCGAGAGAATACGGAGGTGTTTTGGTGAATCGGAGTTTTGGAGGGGTGCAAGTCCAGCGAACATTCTATGCAAGGGGACAAACTGGGCAACAGCTTTTATTGGCGGCTTATTCGCAATTGTCCAAAATGGTTAGAGCCAAAAAAGTCACGATGTTCCCACGAACAGAAATGTTGGATTTGGTGGTCATTGAAGGAAAAGCAAAAGGAATCATTGCAAGGGATTTGATCAGCGGTGAAATCAAACGTTTTGCAGCGGATGCAGTGGTACTGGCAACTGGTGGATATTCACGGGTTTTTAGGTTATCGACTTTGGCGATTGGCTGCAACGGAAGTGCGATTTGGAAAGCACACAAAAAGGGGGCATTTTTCGCTGCACCAAGTTTCACCCAAATTCACCCGACTGCTTTGCCACAATCAAGTGAGGCACAATCAAAACTGACTTTGATGTCCGAATCCTTGAGAAATGATGGACGAATTTGGGTACCCAAACAAAAAAGCGACACTCGAATAGCCAACGATATTCCCGAAAGTGAAAGAGATTATTATTTGGAAAGACGCTATCCAAGTTTTGGAAATTTAGCCCCTCGGGACATTGCTTCAAGAGCTGCAAAAGAAAGAATTGATGCGGGTTATGGTGTTGGTAGATTGAAGAATGCAGTTTATTTGGACTTCAAACATGCGATTGAAAGGTTTGGAGAAGAAACAATTAGAGATAGATATGGCAATCTTTTTACGATGTATCAGAAAATTACGGGTGTCGATGCCTACAAACAACCCATGCAGATTTCTCCCGCTGCTCATTTCTCGATGGGTGGATTGTGGGTCGATTATGAATTGATGACAACGATTCCAGGCTTGTATGCTATTGGAGAATGCAACTTTTCTGACCACGGAGCGAATCGCTTGGGTGCAAATTCATTGCTTCAAGCCAGTGTTGATGGTTATTTCATTCTACCCAATACAATTAACAATTACCTCGCTTCAGAATTGAAGTCTGAACAGCTAACAACGGAACACCCCGAATTTGCGAAAGCAGAAAAGGAGGTGACCGAATATGTACGCCGCATATTATCGGTCAATGGAACGAAAACCGTCGACCATTTTCACAGAGAGTTGGGCAAGGTGATGTGGCAAGAATGTGCGATGAGTCGAAACAAAGCGGGTTTGGAAAAAGCGATTCTACAAATTGAAGCGATTCGTGAGGAATTTTGGCGTGGGGTGAAAGTCACTGGCGAAGCGGATGAGATGAACACAGAGCTGGAAAAAGCACTTCGTTTGGCGGACTTTATCGAACTCGGAATTTTGATGTGTACCGACGCTTTGCAGAGAGAAGAATCATGTGGCGCACATTTTCGTGAAGAATATCAAACAGAAGAAGGTGAAGCCGTTAGAATAGACGAAGAGTATGCCTATGTATCTGCTTGGGAATATGCAAATGGCGATTTTAAACTGCACAAAGAAACATTGAATTTTGAATTTGTTAAACCTTCCGTAAGGAGTTATAAATAATAAACAGATGAAAGTAACATTCCGAATTTGGAGACAAAACAATCCTACTCAAAAAGGGGGCTTCAAAGAGTATGAAGTGACCGACCTTACAGAAGATATGTCATTTTTGGAAGCCTTGGATCACTTGAATGAAATCTTGGTTTTGAAAAATGAAAAAGTGATTGCTTATGAATACGATTGTCGAGAAGGTATTTGTGGACAATGCGGCGTATTCATCAATGGTCGAGCGCATGGGCCACATCAAAATATGACGACTTGCCAACTGCACATGAGAAGTTTTCAGGAGGGTGAAACGATTACAGTCGAACCGTGGCGGGCAGATGCTTTTCCAATTATCAAGGACTTGGTGGTTGACCGTTCTGCCTTCGATAGAATCATCGAACAAGGTGCTTACATCACTGCCAAAACTGGAACTGCGCCAGAAGCGAATGCTATTTTGATTGGAAAAGAAATTTCAGATAAAGCGATGGATGCAGCAGCCTGTATTGGTTGTGGAGCCTGTGTCGCTACCTGCAAAAACTCTTCGGCTGCCCTATTTACTTCCGCCAAAATCAACCACTTAAATTCTCTTCCACAAGGTAAACCCGAAGAGCATCGCCGAGTTTTGGATATGACCGCTCAAATGGCAAAAGAGGGCTTCGGTCATTGCTCCTTTACAGGTGCTTGTGAAGTTGAATGTCCTGAAGGTATTTCGATTGTGAATATTGCTGAAATGAACGCCAGATATATGAAAGCGAAATTGTTTGGGTGATTTGGCGACTAGGCAGAGGAGAGGATTAGATGCAAAGAAATAGAGTTGGAAGCTTAAAACCACCACCGACCAAGATTTTGAACATTTAGAGGGTGTTTTTTTGATTGTCCCAAAACTCGTTTTGTGCCTTGTAAGGAGTGCGTTGATGTGTATCAAGTATTTGTTGTTCGTCCTCTTGTGTCCATTCTTTAATAATAATTGCTAAAATTGGAAGTAGTTTCTTCATTTTTTTCTTTTTTGGTTGCAGCGAACTCAAAGGAATGTCTGCTCTCACCCCATATTCGGCTAATCGACTAACTTTGATAGCGCAGACATTTCTTTGAACGAAATTGGGGTATAGGGGAAAGGCTTTTTGTTTTGATCTGTGTGCTGTAAATATAGACAAATTTTGTTTTGGAGCAAAAAACACACATTGCAGTAGAGGTATATTTTTATAAAAAGGGGCAAGTGATGGTAAAGTAATTCTTTATGAAGCGGTTTTGGTGGTTTGAGAAACCTCTGAGGCTGGGCTTTCTATTGATCGCTAAAGATTTTCCGAACTTGTTTGTGCATTGGTAGTACGGCTATACTCCTTGATATGTTTCTAATCCTGAAGAACCGTATGAATCGAGAGGTTCACGTACGGTTCTGTGAGAGGGTAGGGAACTGTTTGGTCAGTTCCCCGCTCTACTCGACTTTACTTTTCCAATTGCTTGTTCATCATTGCAAAGAACTCTTCGTCCGTCATTTTTTTTCTACTATCAAGCAGGAAATTGGCATCACCTCCTGCTCTGTATCTCAATTGATTAGTATCGTCTGTCACTGCATTGTAGATAACTTCTGCCACTAAACTGGGTGGTGAAACGGTGTTTTCGGGGTTTTGCCATTGTTTCATTAATGCGCCAATAATCGGTTGGTACTCGGCAATATCACCCGCTTGAAAATCGAACGAACGTCCCCCGAAATCTGTCGCAATAAATCCAGGTTCTACAATTTTAACTTTTACACCAATTTCACTCATTTCATAATGCAGTGATTCCGAAATACCCTCAACCGCAAACTTAGTTCCGTGATAAAGGGAACCCAAAGCAAAGGTCATTTGTCCGCCTATGGATGAGATATTGACAATAACTCCGTCCTTATTTGCTCTAAAATGTGGAATAATGGCTTTTGTTACGTCCATTAACCCTATGACATTAGTATTGAATTGCTTGATGATGTTTTCTCTTGGGAATGATTCCAATGGCCCATAAGCTCCATAGCCTGCATTATTCACAATTGCGTCTATTCTTTCAAAACTGGAAATACCATTTTTAATAGCCTGATCTATGGATTCCAAATCAAGAACATCCAACCTTTCCAATTGCACATTCTCCAATTTATTCAATTCTGTCTCTTTTTCTGGCGTTCGCATTGTAGCAATTACATTCCAACCTTGCTCTTGAAAATGAATGGCTGTTGCCTTGCCAATTCCGCTACTTGCTCCAGTAATTAATATGGTTTTGCTCATTTTAATCTTTGTTTAGGGTGAGTAGGTTATCCACACCGTTTGCCGTGTAGATTGCCTTTGTCGTCTCGTTTAATACTTTGTTGTAGTTTTCGATAGCTTGTTTCAGTCCAGAAAAATCGACTACCGTTCTAAAAGGCTTTTCACCAAATGGAATTTCAACTAAAGCAGACACTGCTTCTGCCACTCGTTCAGGTCTTTGTTCAGGGATAGATTCTACATAAGCAACGTAACCATTTAATGCCGTTTCTGGCAGGCTTGCCATTTCGCCATATTGGGTTAAACGTTCTGTATCACTTGGTGTTATCATTCCACTCATAAAGCCTGTTGGAAATCCACCTGGTTCTACGATACAAGATTCAATTCCAAATCCTGAAAGTTCAGCTCTGTAACCTTCTGCCAAAGATTCTAATGCATATTTTGAAGCTGAATAAGACGCAAGAAATGGGGTAGTGACTCTGCCTATGCAGCTTGAAGTGTGAATGATAGTTCCCTTCCCTTGATTTCTTAAATGGGGCAAAACTGCTCTCATAAGGCGTTGTACACCAAAAACATTCACGTCAAACATTCTTTGAATGTCACCAGCAGTAAAACATTCAAGAATTCCATTTGCTCCAATGCCTGCATTGTTGAAAACGGTATCTAAACCTCCCATTGTTTCTATGGCTGAATTCACTCCTGAAATAACGCTTTCTTCCTTGGTGATATCCATTTCAACGAGTGTAACACCTTTTGATTTTAATTCATTGGCGACAACTTCATTTTTTCCTTGCATAGAACGCATTGTTCCCACAACTTGATGTCCGTTTTCTACTAATTGAATGCAAGTCAAGCTTCCAAAAGCTCCGCTTGCTCCAGTTACTAAAATTTTATGTTTCATCTTTTTTAATTTTTAATGAATTGATGAAACAAATATCAGATGAATATGAGCGTTGCCTTAACACTAAAAGAGGAAGGTTAAACACAAATCGCAGAAACAATAAAGGAAGCTGTTTTGCTTTCTTTTGTTTAGTTTAACTGCCTGTATTCTTGTGGTGTTTTACCTGTTTTTTGTTTGAATAGCCTCCCGAAATAGTGCGGATAATTAAAACCAAGTGTGTAAGCTATTCCGCTTATTGAATCGGTAGAACTGAGTAGTAAATGTTTTGCTTTGTCCACTAAAAAATCATTAATGTGGTCTTTGGCAGAACGTCCTGTTTCTTTGGTAAGTAGGTCACTCAAGTAACTAGCTGATAAATGACAGTGGTCTGCCAAATATTGAATACTTGGTTGTCCTTTTTCAATGAGTTGGTTATCAGAATAATAGTTTTTTAACAGTGTTTCTACTTTAGAAACCACATCTATATTGCTTGCTGTACGAGTATTGAATTGTCTTTCGTAAAATCGCTTACTGTAATTAAGCAATAATTCAATATTTGAAACCAATACTTGTTGGCTGTGATTGTCAATTCGTTCTTTGATTTCTTCTTGAATCAGTTGAACAATTTGATTTAGTGTGTTTTGCTCGCTTTCGGAAAGATGCAAAGCCTCGTGAACTTCGTAATTAAAGAAGTTGTAGGAGTCAATTTTCGAACCGAGCACTGTGTTTCTTATCAGGTCGGGATGAAAGTAAAGCATCCAACCTTTTACTTGATTCAATTCTTGTGGTTTCGTCACTGTTATAACTTGTTTTGGTGCGGTAAAAATCAGTACACCATCATCAAAATCGTATGAATTTCGTCCGTAATCTATGCCACAGCTTGAATCTTTCAGTGCAATACAGTACAAATCTGAGGAAAATCGCTTACCAACAGTTTCTTCTCCGTAAGCAAGTTTCTGGGTGTCTAAAATGGTTATCAAGGGGTGGGTAGGTTTACCTACTCCAAATACCGACCTAATTTCAGTAATTGATTTTGAATGAAAAATCTGCTCGTTCATTTTACTTCTTTTCACAAACTTATTCAAACGTTCTGAGATTCATTAACACAAATCGCTGAATGCTTAACACGTTTCGGTTTTAATGGTAGCCAACTCAAAGGAATATCTGCGCTCACCCCATATTGGGCTAATCGACCAACTTTGATAGCGCAGATTTATAAATTAATAAACAAAAAAAAATTATATGAAGAACTTACTGCCTTACATGAACGAAGTTAGTGAAAAAATGGTAACTTTTTTTAGTGAATCCTCCATTGAAGAAATTGCCCGAGAAACTTGTTTTGTACGTCGAAGCTCTAAATTGATGGGCTTTGTATTTTGCCAACTATTTTTAAAAATGTTTACGAAATCTCTGTCCTTTGTGAGTTTATTGATTTCCACATTGAGTAGTAATATTCTAAGGATTATGTATATTTGCTGTAAATTTGGTAATCATCATGAAATTAAAAGGACTTGAAGCTCAATTAAACCGTCGTCAAACTATTATTAATTTGCATGAAAAAGGCATGAAACAAGTTGATATAGCTGAAGTTGTAGATGTAGTTCAACCTTATGTGAGCAAAATTATTCGAGCCTATAAGCAAGGGGGGCGGAAAGCTATTCAACCTTCAAAAGCGAAAGGGGCAATTCCTAAAATAACAAACGAACAATTAAAAGAATTAGAAAATATATTAGACCAAGGAGCTGAAAACTACGGCTTTGAAGGGGAAATTTGGAACTGTGGTCGAGTTCAAAGAGTCATAAAGGAAAAATTCGCAATAGACTATTGTACCCAACATGTTGGGCGTATTCTAAAAAAACTTACCTATACCCGCCAAAAACCACAATTAGAAGATTATCGTAAAAATCCAGAAAAAGTGCAGGAATGGAAGGAGGAAAAGTTACCCAGCATAAAAAAAAGCAAAAGAAGAAAATCGAACAATAAGTTATCAAGAAGAAGCAGGTTTTAGTTTATTACCTACTTGTCAAGTGACCTATGCCCGCAAAGGACAAACGCCTGTTTTACAGCATGAATGCAAGCATTATAGAAAAATTTCAGCAGCAGTAGTCATCACAGAAGATGGAGACCTATATTACGAAGTACGCCAATGTAATTTTCATCATAATGCAATTGTTCGATTCATGAATAACTGCTGGGCAGACTTGCAAACCGCTTTGGTTTGTATTTGGGATAATGCTACCATTCATAAGGCTAAGGAGGTGGCAAATGCTTTACATCAAACACATAGAAATCCTTGTATTAGATTAGAAAACACACCTGCTTATTCTCCCGAACTAAATGCTTCAGAGCAAGTTTGGAATTATGTAAAAAATGTATTGTTAGTTAATGTTTTTTGTAAAACAGAAGATGAGTTAAAAAGAAGGGTAATTGAAGCTTTAGAAGAAATCAAAGCGAATAAGGAACTTGTTAAAAGTTTCTTCAGGAATACAAAAGTGGGGTTTTATATCTAATCAATGCGGAAACCTATAATATTTCGATACAAGTAAGGAAAGGAATAAATAAAAGTATAATCCCAACTTCTTATTACTTTCTCCCGACCATCTGAAAATTCTAATTTAAAAGATTCATCTCCATGGGTTTCTCCATTTAAAGGAGTGATGTTGATAACCAAATCTGACATTTTTTTCATTTTTCTGATTCTGGCTGATTTGTCCGAACTTCTTATTTTTTCTTTTTTGGGTTGCAAGTAACGGTTGCGTTTAGCAACTATAAACCTGATACACATTGTTCTCCTTCAGTTTTCTTTCTTTCTTTCAATATATGTTCAGCATATGATATTGCTAATTGTTGTATTTGTGAATTAATGTTTTGGGAGAAATCATTTTTATTTAGTGCTTTCTGCAAATTATTAATTTCCTTAAGCAGTTTTTCTGTTACAGGAACTTCATTTCCAAGGACATTTGAAAAATATTTAAAAAACAATAAATCGTAAAATCCCTCTGTTATTCGCCTATCTTGTCTTGAAATAGTCACATGCTTTTCTTTATAGATTTCTTCTAACATCTTAGTAATACTACTGTTAGGTTGAATACTTTTTACACGATTTAATAGCCAGCTCTTTAAAGTTGGTAGATTAAAAATTTGTAATGAATTAGCGACCATGATTTGTTCATTAAAAACCTTTTGAAATAACTGAGAATATTCTTCACTTAGGACATAAATTTCTTCTCTTATAGGTTTTCCTTTTGAGTTGATTAGTTTTTGGGCATTATCACAAATAGCTGATACATTAATAGCTGAAATTGGTGAACTTAAAGCAGTTTGAATCGGGCTACCTCCATCAATAAATGTAAGTGCTTCTTTTTTAAATCTAAAATGTTTATTTAGAAAATTTAATAAACACATTCGAGTATCTAAGTTATCATAAGCTAAGGGGATTTTTGACTTAAAATCTAATAAATTTACGGTGATACCATCAGGAGTAATTTTACTTTTAGCAAAAATGGGCGAATATCCAATTAAACCTACGTTTATATTTTCTTTCTGAATCATCCATACAGAACCAAGTTTTCCTGGAAACATTAAGATTGGAATATTTTTTTTTCTTATTGTAAACTTTGCAAATTCGCTAAATTGATATATCGCTGAATTTTGAGGAAAACGACAACAATTGAGTATTAAATCAGACTTATCTACAATTTCTTGTAAGGATGAGGTGATTTTTATTTTTAAAATATTTCTTTTGGGTAAAATATTATTATCTGTCTTGTTGACTATTACTATTTTATCTTTTTCTATGAATTCTTTATATAATTGTCCTTTTCTGCTTTCATGTTTAAATCCAATTACATTTAAACCCGCTTGTTGTAAAATCAAAGAAGTGGAAACTCCGATAGCTCCCATTCCTATAATTCCTATTGTTTTTATTTCTTTCATTTTTTTATAATTGAGGAGAACTTCTGATTTTATACACTCAGCAAATCATAAATTATGTATGACTTCTTTGTTATAACGTGACCTCAGCAAACAAAAACGTGACCTATTTTTTAAAAAAAACAAGCTTTTTTTAATTTCCCAATAACAAAAAACTACTCCAATAATTTGAAGGTAGATTGTCAGCTATCAATTGCGGCTCGGCATAGCGCAAGGCTTGGACATAGTTCTCTTCATGGTTCAGTAAATAATCGTAGAAATAAATGTCCACTGACCCTAAAGCTGATACGAACATTTCTACGCAGCCTGATACTGCTCAAAGGTAAACTGGAAAAACGCAGAAAAGGCGTACCGCGAGGCTTACCTTTAAGCCCTTTGCTCGCCAATATCCTACTCAATGAGTTGGACAAACTATTGGAGACAAGAGGACCTTTGAAGTATTGGGGCATGGTTTTGTTCCTACTCATCGCAAAGGCGAGAAAGGCAAATATCAATTCGTGGTGAAGAAGTCGGCTTGGCAGACCTTTAAGCAAAAGCTGAAACGCCTGACCAAAAAGACTCTGCCCATGAGTTTTGATGAACGTATAACACGTATCAAACAGTTGATGCGAGGTTGGCTAAATTACTTCAAAGAAGCATCTATCCACAGCAAGTCGAAAAAGATGGATGAATGGCTGCGAAACCGTTTGAGGCATTGTATGTAGTGCCTGAACGGAATCTTACAAGAAGTTCACAGTCAAACTATTGGATGCAAAAAATTATTTGAACTTTTTTGGATTTTTAGGAATACCAATACCTTCAATAAATTCCTAATGAATTAGGCACAAGTTATTACAAGAATATAGAATCTTCGTGAAATATAGGCAAAAAGTTCGTTTGTTTAAACAATTAGTTATATTTTGATAGTCAAATGATTGAGGGTTTCCGCTCAAGCACGAAGTAAGCAGGACTGCAAAGCATGGCGAAGGACTGAATCTTATCCTTTTGGAAATTCGATAGGGAGCTATGTTGTCATCCATTGCTGTAAAAGCATAGACAGATAGAAGTCCTATGTTAAAGTACAAAATAGCATCATCGGAGATGGGTAGGAAACCGCCGTATACGAGACCCGTATGTACGGTGGTGTGAGAGGTACTCCCGTAGGCGTTCAATGCCTATGGGCTACCTACTCGATTGTGGGCTGTTTTCATTCTTTCGTGCTTTCAGTTGCCAAAGGATTTTCTGTTACGATTTCTCCGTTTGGCAATTCGTAAAATCGTTTGCCATTCACTACAAAGTCGTTAGGCAAGCCGTTTTTACGGTTTATTTCTTTTGCCTCTTGCACTGCTTTACTGAACAGGTTAGTAAAGTAAGATGCGGTTTGATAGGCTTCAAGATTATCTAATTTCTGTACTCTCATTTTTCAAGGTCGTTTAAAAAGTCATGAAATAAATTTTCAAGTTCAACTATAAAGTTTTCACTTGTTCCTACTGCTACCCTTTGCGGTGCTGTATCTGTTGAATTGTAAATCATTACCCAACTGTCTGCTAAACTTTTGTAGATATTCCAAAAATTGGCTTTGCTACGGTAATACCTGCGAATTACGTCTTCATCAGGTACAAAATGTCCTCCCAATTTTACCCGCAGTTTTATTCTTTGTATGCAGTCATTCGGGTTTTCCAAAAATACATACACAATTCGGACAACGTAACTTTGTTGTTTTGCCTTTTCAATGGCTTTTACAAGGTAATTTCCCGACAAAGTGCTTTCCAATACAAAACTTGTTCCTTCACCTAAAAACTTGTCAAGTCGGATAAAAAACTCTTTTCCTGCTTGCAGTTTAGAAACGGATAACTCTTTCTCAATTTCGTCTGCGTTGAGAAATTCAAAGCCTGTTTCTGCCAAAATCTGTTTTGAAAAGGTTGTTTTTCCCGAACCGTTTGCCCCTGCTATAATAATAAGTTCTTTCATTTAGTTTTGTTTAACTTCAACCACAATGTGATTTGCTCTTTTATGCAAATCTAAGAATTTTGCAATTAACCTATTGGTTAATTTAAAACATTCTTCTTGTGCATTTTTACCTTACCGAGGGAGGTCTGTAATTGTAAAGACGGAGGCAACGCATTCCGATGAATCGGAATCTGCGATGCAGCCGAAGAGCAAACACCGCTTGGTAACAAGCAAGGTGGCAATTGCAGAAGTTCCGATGAATCGGAATCTGCGATGCAGCAGAGGTCATAGTAGCCGAGTATTGATTGCTCATGGCGAAGGACTGAATCTTACCCTTTTGGAAATTGGATAGGGAGCTATGTTGTCATCCATTGCTGTAAAAGCATAGACAGATAGTAGCCCTATGTTAAAGTACAAAATAGCTGGTGATGGTGAAAAGAGCATCATCGGAGATGGGTAGGAAACCGCCGTATACGAGACCCGTATGTACGGTGGTGTGAGAGGTACTCCCGTAGGCAAGCCGCTTACGGGCTACCTACTCGATTATCTTTTCGCCTTCTCTTTTCTTTATTTTCAACAATTACAAAGTCGAATATCCAGAAATAATAATCCAAACTTTGAGCTATTTTATTTAACTGACTGGCTTTATTCAATGGATTGTTTGTTTTCCCAACTTTCTTGTGTAAGCACATAAAAAAATACTTGTCGATGTTTTATATACAATTGCTCTTGCTTTTTAAAACCTAACTTCTCCAAATTTTTTTGCGATGCATGGTTTTTTATGTGACTAAACGCTATTATTTTGTCAGTCAAATTGTTCTGAAAAAAAAAGTTGTATAAGCACGTGCCACCTTCGAAACTATAGCCTTGCCTCCAATAAAGAGGTTTCACCGAACTCATAGAATGCAAAAAAAACTCTCCTTTGAATTTGTATAAACTGAACCCACTCGTTCCTATCAATGCACCCGTTTCTTTTGAAATCATTGCTAACTGTCCGAATTCGTTTTTGCGATACCGTTCCAGTTGGGCTTCAATCCACGCCTGAGCCATTTCATAATTTGTTCGGTTTAAATCTATGCTCAAATACTTCAGATTAGGATTGTTTTCATAAAAATCCGTCCAACTCTCAATATCATTGTGAACGAGTTTTCGAAAAAGCAATCTGTCTGAACTAAGACCATAGTAATAATTCTGTAAATCCATAGTTGTCATCTTGATTTTAAGGCATTTTTTTTGAGTAGTGTTCCCTATTTGGATTAACTGATTCTTTTGGCATTTCATAATTTAAAATCGAATAAACACAACGGAAAATTCATAAACTCCAACTTATTTTAAAGCCAAAATTCCATCTTTATGACTACTCTTTAATGTAAAAAAATTATTCAAATTAACAGCATCGGGTACTATCATATTATAGCGATTTGCAGCACTTAAAACGATGGTGTTAATCAAAGTATCAAAAACATAATAACTGTCGTAGTCAGGAAAACAAGTTAGTCCTTGTTGAACCGAAACACTTTCGGGAAAGGATAATGCAGGGAAGCCATTCACGTCAAAAATCCTTAATTGCCCATTTTTATCTAATCGTCCGTCTATTCTGGTGATGTCCTTAATTTTTAAAATTTCGCAAACCTTGGGAATTAGTTTTTCGACTTGTTCTAAAATGTGTTTGTCTTTGACCTGAGTCAATTGTTTGACACCACCCCATGGCATAAATCGTTCTTTATGTCCCATAATAGATTTAATACCTGGTTTATCGGAAACTTGATACCAAGTCGTCAATAACTTGGATTCCCCATTTTTCCCTTGTAAATAGCCTATAGTGATATCATCACTTGGCAAAAATTCTTCAATAATTACATCCCCTTGATAGCGTTGCATCATTTTCCGGATTTGAACAATTGCCGCATTTTGATTTTTGACCAAAGAATTCTCATCCATCCCCATACTACCAGATTCAGCATTTAGCTTGACAATAGCAGGGTAGGTTAATCCAATATAATCTAAAATAGCTTTTTCATTACCTGCCTGGGATTGAGGTACAATTGCAAATTTGGGAATAGGAATATCGTTCTCTTTTAGTATGGTTTGGCAAACGTCCTTTTGTAAAACGCCCTGTAAAGTTTTACTCCCGGAACCAATATAGGGGATGTTGTAAGATTCAATTACATCAACCATCCAAACCGTTTCTTTACTCCCCTCATGTCGGTTCACATAATAAGCGTTTGGCAAAATCAAGCTGTGAGCATCTTTGTCTTTAAGTATTTTTTCTAACGAATCCAAACTGGTAACCTCAAAAACCTCTACATTAAAATCATTTCTTTCAAGAGATTCTACTAATGATTGAAGGTCAGTTTGTGAATTAACCCAGCCATTTTTCCAATAGCCTTTACTGTTGATAATGGTAATTTTCATCGTTTTGCTTTTTATTTTATTGGTGAAAGATAACTCAAAGGAATGTTTGCGCTTCTCCAAGTTTAGTATAATCAATCAACTTTCAAAGCGCAGATTTTTCTTTGAACGAAATTAGTGTATAGGGGAAAGGCTCTTAATTCGGACTGCCTTTTATACTTCGCAAATATAGCCAAATTTTGCTTTGGGGCAAAAAATGTATGTAGAAATTGCTTTATTTTTAGAGTTGGAGGTAAGGACTGGATAAATAGAGTTTTATCAAGTGGTTTGTGAGGCTGTTTGGTGTTTTTGGGGTGCTACTTTTTCATTGATACTACGAATAGGACTTTTCTTCAATGGGTTATTTGAGCAAGATTTTCTTATGTCGTGTTTTTTGGGTGAGGCTCTTGAAATCACCTTGAGTAGTTTATGTGTTGAGATTTTGTTCAAGGACAAGGTACGTTTGCTCACCAATAAGTACAAGCGATACCGAAGGCGTATGAAAGAAGCACGAACAAGATTGAAGGAAATCGCTAAAGATTTTCCGAACTTGTCTGTGCATTGGCAGTACGGCTATACTCCCTGATATGTTTCTAATCCTGAAGAGCCGTATGAATCGAGAGGTTCACGTACGGTTCTGTGAGAGGGTAGGGAACTGTTTTAGTCAGTTCCCCGCTCTACTCGACTTTTTTCGTTTGCTGTTTAGGTTTTATTAATTTCATAAGTTCTTTCTTCTTATAAGGCATTCTCATAGTTCTTCGATTACTAATATATCCGTAATCATTCCACATCAATTCTGCTCCATCTTCGATGTCTTCGTAAATAGGCAATAATTCTCCGATACCAATAAAAATCCATTCCATCTCTATTTTATCAGTATTGGTGAATTTATATTCCGCTTCTTTCCCAAGTTTTACAGCTTTGTCAAATGCTTTTTCTGGTGAATCAGCTTTAATCAAATAATGATTTCCCCAAGTTGTAACTCTTCGTAATTCTTGGTTTTCATCTCGATTAACAGGCTCACATTTTTCGATAATCTCAACGATGAACCAATTCCCATTTTTATTTGAAATCTTTTCCACTTTTTTCGTTATTCTTTTAAATATTTTGAAAAGATGTTTGCATATCGGTCGTCAAAACTCAATTTTGTAATATCCTCAAATTTGTGTTTGGTGTTTTTCTTGTCCAAAATTCCTTGAGCGTTAAAATATCTTATTGAAATTGACTTTTTATTAATACGTTTTAAGTTTCCAATGCAAAAGAAGTTTTGCTTCGGATGTTCACATTCCGATATTATTGTCAATTCCGTTGCTTTAACGTCATTTGCTATTGTATTCCAATTAGTTAAATCTACTTTATATTTAGCTTTAACTTCACTTATTAATCCTTCTTCTTTTAAAATTCTGTGGATAGTTTTATCATTCTTATTGTATCGAACGTGTTTAATAGTTAGAATTGGAATGATTTGGTAGCCTAAAACCCTAAATTCATCTGTTTCTTGAAGTAATATAAAATCAGATGATTTGTCGAGGATAAACCCAGTAGATATTCCTTCAAAACCTCCTTTTTTCCTTGTCAGTCGAATATAAAGTTTTTCAGAACAATGCTTTTCTAATTTTTCTATTACTTTCTCTTTTTTCACGGTCTGTTTTAATTGTAGCTAACTCAAAGGAATGTCTGCGCCTCCAACCCTTTCAACAATACTGGAAACTTCATTAGCGCAGACATTTCAGTTGAACGAAATTGGGGCATAGGGGAAAGGCTCTAATTTCGGACTGCCTTTTCTACTTTGTAAATATAGCCAAATTTTGTTTTGGGGCAAAAAAATGTATGGAGAAATTGCTTTATTTTTAGAATTGGATGTAAGGACTGGATAAATAGAGTTTTATCAAGTGGTTTGTGAGGCTGTTTGGTGCTTTTGGGGTACTACTTTTTCATTGGTACCACGAATAGGGCTTTTCTCCAATGGGTTATTTGAGCAAGATTTTCTTATGTCGTGTTTTTTGGGTGAGGCTCTTGAAATCACCTTGAGTAGTTTATGTGTTGAGATTTTGTTCAAGGACAAGGTACGTTGGCTCACCAATAAGTACAAGCGATACCGAAGGCGTATGAAAGAAGCACGAACAAGATTGAAGCAAATCGCCAAAGATTTTCCGAACTTGTTTGTGCATTGGCAGTACGGCTATACTCCCTGATAGGTTTCTAATCCTGAAGAGCCTGTATGAATCGAGAGGTTCACGTACGGTTCTGTGAGAGGGTAGGGAACTGTTTTAGTCAGTTCCCCGCTCTACTTGACTTTTTTTTATTCTATTTATCAATTCTCTGTTTGATGACTCCAAGTTCTAAAGCATTTACAATTTTCTTCAGGACAAATCATCCAACCTTTTGTTGGGTATCCTATTTCTTCATTTATTTCTCCTCGTAATTGATGTTTGTCGAAATCATGGTTACAAATATTACACACGTCTTTTGATTCAACCAATTTAATATCTAATGTTCTAATTAGTTTCTTAGTAAATTTTGAAAACAATTTTTCGGAATCTTCTTGTAAATTTGGAGTTCTTCCGTATTCAAAATCCATTGTAAAATTCATGTTTTGAAAATCTTTAAATCCATAAAGGTTATGTAAAATATATTCATGAATTTGATAACAAGTTCCGTCATTTAGTGCTTCGTTTAGTTTTGTTTCTTCTTCAAAAATATTAAGATTACCCAATAAGAATTAGAGGTAGAGTTTTCTTTGTAAAAAGATATTCTGATGGATTAAGTTGCAATCTTTGGCAATTGTTAAACATCTTGCTAATTTCTAAATCCAATTTATCTGCTATTTCGTTTTCGTTTTTCATTTATTTTTTTTCTCATAGAAGCTAACGCTCTGTGCAGACGACTGTAGTGCCGTTTAGGCTCTATGTACGTTCTGCACTTTGTGGTGCGCCTTGAATGGTAAATATAACGAAGATTTAGCTTATTGCCTAAAGAATCGTTTGATTTTGTGAAGAGAAAGCAAAATGTCCAGAGAGTGAAAGTCTCTTACAGGCGGGTGTGACGACTCGAACTGTTAGCAAAGCTCGCAAGGTGGTTTCTCGTGAGGGATGCACTGAAGTAAGCAGGACTGCAAAGGTTGGTACTGACGAATAGTGAACGAAGAAGAGTTTCTGAAAGAAACCAAAGACATAGATATGTCTTTGTCGAAGAGAAGAGCAAAGCGGTAGGATAAGAGGCTGTATAGGTCGGGTAAGGTAGCCACGCATACTAACGCCCTAAACATCAATTATTTGATGCTGTACTTATGCAGTAGATTCAGCAGGGATTGACCGAAGGATATTTACCTTACCGAGGGAGGTCTGTAATTGTAAAGACGGAGGCAACGCATCAGCCGAAGAGCAAACACCGCTTGGTAACAAGCAAGGTGGCAATTGCAGAAGTCAGCAGAGGTCATAGTAGCCGAGTATTGATTGCTCATGGCGAAGGACTGAATCTTACCCTTTTGGAAATTCGATAGGAGCCTATGTTGTTGATCCATTGCTGTAAAAGCATAGACAGATAGTAGCCCTATGTTAAAGTACAAAATAGCTGGTGATGGTGAAAAGAGCATCATCGGAGATGGGTAGGAAACCGCCGAGTACGAGACCCGTACGCTCGGTGGTGTGAGAGGTACTCCTAGGGCAAGCCGCTTACGGGCTACCTACTCGATGTGCGCCTTGAATGGTAAATATAACGAAGATTTAGCTTATTGCCTAAAGAATCGTTTGATTTTGTGAAGAGAAAGCAAAATGTCCAGAGAGTGAAAGTCTCTTACAGGCGGGTGTGACGACTCGAACTGTTAGCAGTTTGCAAGGTGGTTTGGGGCGACCCATGCACTGGAAGTAAGCAGGACTGCAAAGGTTGGTACTGACGAATAGTGAACGAAGAAGAGTTTCTGAAAGAAACCAAAGACATAGATATGTCTTTGTCGAAGAGAAGAGCAAAGCGGTAGGATACGAGGCTGTATAGGTCGGGTAAGGTAGCCACGCATACTAACGCCCTAAACATCAATTATTTGATGCGGTACTTATACAGTAGATTCAGCAGGGATTGACCGAAGGATATTTACCTTACCGAGGGAGGTCTGTAATTGTAAAGACGGAGGCAACGCATCAGCCTAAGAGCAAACACCGCTTGGTAACAAGCAAGGTGGCAATTGCAGAAGTCAGCAGAGGTCATAGTAGCCGAGCATTGATTGCTCATGGCGAAGGACTGAATCTTACCCTTTTGGAAATTGGATAGGAGCCTATGTTGTCATCCATTGCTGTAAAAGCATAGACAGATAGTAGCCCTATGTTAAAGTACAAAATAGCTGGTGATGGTGAAAAGAGCATCATCGGAGATGGGTAGGAAACCGCCGTATACGAGACCCGCATGTACGGTGGTGTGAGAGGTACTCCCGCGTAGGCGTTCAATGCCTATGGGCTACCTACTCGATTCTCGGCTGTTTTTTTACTCTTTGTATGAAAAATTCAATATTCCTTTTTCACTATTAAAAGTCAGATTAAAAATATTTTCATCAAAGGCTTCATCAATATTTCTTTTTAAAATTGATAAATCCCATGGTAATACAGGAGACTTTCCTTTGTTTTCTGGAACAACCACTCGATTAATGTTAGGAATTGAATTATGGATAATCAAATAGCTATAAATTTTTCTCGTTAACTCTTGTGCAGTAACAATTTCGCAGAATTTTAATAATAATTCAGGATATTCTAATTCCGCTGATCCAGTTTTTGCCAAACTCATAAAGTTATCTCGAATTATCCCATTATCATTAAACGCAATGATAAAAGCTGATTTTTTATAGGCAAATAATAAAGTAGGAAATCTTAAATCATTTTGAAATAGTATCGGTGTTCCAATAGTATCCTTGTATTTAAATTTGAAAATTGAAAAGGGTTTAAAATTCCTAAAATTTACAGGATATTTTATTGTCTTCAAGAGTCCTGATATTTGCGATGCTTCTTCTAACGATTCTATTGGCAAAAGAGCAGGTGAATCTCGTAATCTAATATCTGCTTTTATTTTTGTAGATTGAAACCAGAAACCAATGAACATTTTCATGAACCACTTAAATAAAATATCTTCATCATCTTCATTTATTGTTCTTATGTCTTTTTGTAAAATTTCTTTCGTCCTAACTTCGATCTTGGATAAGGTCTCATTATTGCACTCTTGACAACAAGGTATCTTACAGTTTTTAAATGGGTATTTTGTTTTATTAGGTAAAGTAATTTTATTTTGAAACAGGTCAAACTCTCTCATCAACCATTTAGGAATATAATCTTCTTCAGTTATATCTTCCATTGGCAATCCACAAATGAAACAGGTCTGTTCAAAATTCCGTAAGCCTGTATTCTCGTATGGAATCTTATAATGATTTAATATTAATTCTTCTAAAGTCTTATTGGTTTGATTTATCATTCTGTTTATTAGGTGTGTTCATTTTTAAATTGCCGAGAACTCAAAGGAATGTCTGCGCCTCCTACCCCTTTCAACACTACTCCAAGCTTCCTTAGCGCAGACATTTCAGTTGAACGAAATTGGTGTATAGGGAAAGGCTCTTAATTCGGACTGCCTTTTATACTTCGCAAATATAGCCAAATTTTGCTTTGGGGCAAAAAAATGTATGTAGAAATTGCTTTATTTTTAGAGTTGGAGGTAAGGACTGGATAAATAGAGTTTTATCAAGTGGTTTGTGAGGCTGTTTGGTGTTTTTGGGGTGCTACTTTTTCATTGATACTACGAATAGGACTTTTCTTCAATGGGTTATTTGAGCAAGATTTTCTTATGTCGTGTTTTTTGGGTGAGGCTCTGAAATCACCTTGAGTAGTTTATGTGTTGAGATTTTGTTCAAGGACAAGGTACGTTTGCTCACCAATAAGTACAAGCGATACCGAAGGCGTATGAAAGAAGCACGAACAAGATTGAAGGAAATCGCCAAAGATTTTCCGAACTTGTTTGTGCATTGGCAGTACGGCTATACTCCCTGATAGGTTTCTAATCCTGAAGAGCCGTATGAATCGAGAGGTTCACGTACGGTTCTGTGAGAGGGTAGGGAACTGTTTTAGTCAGTTCCCCGCTCTACTCGACTTTTTTATTCTACCTCACTACAATCACTTTAACATCAAAAGTTTTTCCTTGTATTGTCTGTTCGCCTTCCAGTTCCTTAAAGTTGGTTATATCCTGAATAGCATTTGGCGCATAAATAAAAAATATGATTTGCTTTAAATAATCAAGAACGTGATAGGATTGTAAGTCAACTTTGATTTGGTCTGTGAATTTTTTATCATTTATCTCACTTTGACTAATCTGCTTGACTTCAATAATTAAGCCTTCTTGCTCTAAAACAAAGTCTAATCTGGTCGATTTACCGCCAAACTTTGCCAATGGGTTTTCATACTTAATAGCAGGAAATGTTGCTTTTAAAACAACATATAGTATATCTTGAACGTCATATTCGTCTTCTATTTTTATTATGGATTTTGGAGTTTTCTTTGGATTAGCTGTCTTTCCTCCATATCTTTCTTTTGAGTCTGTAATTTTGATGACTGCATTCTCAAAGTTCTCTAAAATACTGTTTATTAACTCTGTTGCAGATAGACTCTTGTATATTGTTTTTGTAACTGCTTGTTTACTGAAGTGGCTTTGTAGTTCTGCAAATACAATTAAATCAACAGTTTCTAATTCTTTTCTGCTTGACTCAGCAATGAAACTATCTATTTCTGTCGAAAAATCATTTTGATAAATATACTTCAAGATTTTATTGGGAATATCATTTTTGTTTTCTGCTTTCAACTTATCCAAAAAGCTTTGGCGAAATTCTGGAAAGAATTTTTGTACTAAGTAAGTTTCTTTTGTTGATGCCTGACTGACAAAGGTTTCAAGGTGCTTATATGCCTGACTGTTGTTCTTATCAGAAGTTAACGAAATGCCAATAAGCTTATATTTATCATGCTTATAATGTGCTACCCTTCTGTTTTCAGGTTTGTTAATAATTGCCAATTCTTCATTACTTGGTTTAATCCCTTTAAAGCCCTTAGCGGCTAATGTTTCTTCTTCTCCTTGCAAAGCATCTATGCTTTTTGATTGTAACTTGTTTTTGTCAACGACATACAAATAGCATAACTCTTGAATAGTAGGGTATTCAAAAATTCTATTCGCATTATGCTGCATTATTTCATTTATCCAATTCATAGATTAAATGAACCAAAGTTTATCCGTGATTTTTTCAGCACGCATCTTATCCCAATCATCAATTTCACGAAGTTTATCCAAAAGACCTGACATAATAGATGGGTACAAAATTGTAACCGTTTTCTTAGATGGTAAAAATGTTCTATGGGAGAGATGTGAAAACCAATAAACCTGTGTGGAAATATAACGTAAATCTTCAAAGGTTGAACGCTTGTCTATTTCAATTTCTAATGGTATAGTGCTTTCTGGGACAAAATGAACTAATGAACGATATTTTGAAAGCTCTACGTATGTACCTTTGGGTGTAGTATTAACCCTTTGCTCTTTCCCAAATACTTTTACTGTATCATTGTTAATTCCATCATTTGAAAACAACCTAAAATTATGCCCGTAAGCAAGATGAACAAAAGCATACTTAAAAGTTAGATTATCATTTTGGAATTTCTTAATCACATTTTCAACGGCTTTTATTTCATATTCCTTACTTGCTGACTTGAAAAGATGAAAAACTAAACGAAACTCTGACTTTTTATTGATGATTTCTTGGCTGATTATCTTTGACAAAGAATTATAAAGATGGTTTTCTAAATTTTCAGCATAATTATCAAAAGTTGATAATGGCGAGCAATCACCCACCAAGTATCTACCATCTGAATGAAATATTTGGGCTATTCCTAAAATTCTCTTACCTTCTTTATTCAAAGATGAGCCAATACCAATCACTAATTCTTCTCTACGCTTTTCAATATTCTGTATAGTCCAACCAATCCCGCCAATCTTTGCATAGATATTAAGAGCAAGATTGTTCATAACAAATTGGTTAAGTTTTTTGAGGTGTTTTTCTTGAATATCTTGCGTAGGAACACCTTGACCAAGCAATTTTGCTTTACATACAAAATACGGACTTTGCTTTAAATCAATAATTTTTAGGTGTTGTTCAGTAAGTACAACTATACAGAGACTTGATGATGAAATCTGCTCTTCATAAAGAGCATTAGTATAAGCCTCTATTTTTGTATCTGATAAGAATACTGTCGAAAAAACAGGCTTTATATGAAACATGCTTTTAAGACGTGTTTCGAGTTTATTTATAAAGCCTTCCAAAATCCCTTCATTAAACTTAGGGCAAATAATAGAAATCTTAATTTCTTGGTTTTCAAAGAACTTAAAACTATATGGTTTAAGTCTTGAAATCACATCGTTATAATAACCTTTTTCTGTTCTGTTCTCAAAATAGTACCGTATCGGGTCTTCCAATCTGTCTGATTGAACTTTATCGTTTTCAAGTGGTAAATATTTCATTGAAAACTCACTAAACTTATTTTCTGAAGGCAAGAATATTTTTTCTTTCTCTGCATCAAGCCAGTCAAAAACCTGTTTGATTTTCTTAAAATTTTCCTGATTATGCTCCAATAAATTTATACGACTGTCATAATTCCCTTGCTGTCCTGTGGCTGTTAAGAAACGTTTTATCGATTGCTTGTTTGCGAAAATCACATTGTCTTTTCCTTTCAAATCTCTGCATTCGATTCTTCTTTCTTCAAAACCGTCTTTGCCTATTTCAAACTGGAGTTTTATACTTCTTGAAAGCACAAAGTAATATGAAAGATTACCGTTAAAAGAATTGAACAAAGTATTAAAATGGAACTTATTGAATGCAAGAATGCCATTAACTAATTTCCTTTTTACTTTTCTTTTATTTCCTTCTATATCTTCTTCCACTTGCTCAGTAACAAAAAGGTTAGAGGGAGATACAATACTCCAAAAGTGTTCTTCCTTTTTCTTAAATATTTGAAACTTACCAAAATTTCTAAATTGTTGAAGAATGCAACTCTCTATAATTTTGCTGATTATTTTAGGGTTATTTTGAATATCAACCCTATCTTTCGTTCCTAAAATAGTTGTGTTAGGGTTTAATTTTTTACCCCAAAAGTAGATGCGTCTTTCTGTTCTTCCATTATCAAGTTTGACATCACACTTATAGAATTCATAGTCAAGGTTTTCTGTGCGAAGTTTTCTGTATGCTTCTCTTGTAGTATACTTTTCATAAGATAAGTACTGTAATTCGAAGTAGTCTTTTTCAAACTTACTTTCAAATATATTTAGGAATATTCCTGTCATCAATCTTAATTATGGTTTTAATTTGGTTTTATAATATTGCCCAACGTGTTTGTATATGAAAAGTAGCAGATTTGAATGTGCCATTTTTCAGTTTAAAAACAAAGATAGCAGAAAAGAACCAAACATTAAGTTTAGCACTAAACTGCTATTTTTTATATACGGTGTTGGCAATAGTTATTATTCCACTTCCTAAATTTTATTTCAAATCGAGATTTCCTGTCGAATATTTTAAATTATACTTGAATTTGTCAATTTTCCAAAATTCTCTATTTTTAACCAAATGCAAATTGTAACTTCCAACAAATTCTCGTGTCTTTCCTTTGCTTGCAGATTCCTTAAAATGTGTAGCAGTTGCGTAAACAAAAACTTCTGCCGAATTATTACTGATTTTAACTAAATGATTTCCTGCTAAATGATTTATCGCATCTATATTTGCAAATCCTTGTTTCCATTCATTACAAATGTCAATAGAACTCTTCTTGGAAATTTCTCCACCAAGTGAAGACATATCAAAGTCAACAAGTTCAGAAAAAACTTCTTTTTGAAGTTTTTTCCACTCTTGATTGTCTGTATAGATAAATAGTTTATGAACTATTTCAATGATTTGCTCTCTTACAGTAAATTCCATTTTACTTGTTTATTTTCAACATACCTTCATTTCCAAAAGCAGAATAAATTCCGAAAGTTACGTTGTCTAACATTTCATTGTAATTTGTAATGTGTTGTCCCATTCCCATATAATCAACTACTGTACGCAATGGTTTTTCTCCATAAGGAATTGCAATAAGGTTTGTAATGGCATCTGCAACTTTCTGTGGTCTTTGCTCTGTATTTGCCTCTAAAGCCTGTTCAAACCCGTCAAACATAGCTTTTGGTGCTTGCATAAATTCTCCATAAGATTCATTTCTGCTGTTGTCACTTGGTTTTTTAAGATTCTCCATAAATGTCGTTGGAAAACCACCAGGTTCAATAATACTTGACTCTATACCAAAAGCTGATAATTCCGTTCTATAATTTTCTGCAATAGCTTCTAATGCCCATTTGGAAGCATTGTAAACACCATAAAAAGGTAAAGTCATTCTACCCAATAAACTTGAAGTATAAATTACTGTTCCTTTTCCTTGTTTTCTAAAATGTGGCAATGTTGCTCGCATTACACGTTGAACTCCAAAAACGTTGACATCAAATACATATTTCATATCGTCTGGTGTAAAATGTTCTTGCATTCCAAATACGCCAACTCCTGCATTGTTTATCAAAACATCCAACCCACTTAAAAAGTCAATAGCGTTTTTAACACCTTTGTTTACGCTTTCTTCATTGGTAACATCCATCTCTACCAAATGAACACCAATTGATTTTAGTGCGTCCGCAACTTTTTCATTTTTCCCTTTAGTTGAACGCATTGTTCCAACAACTTTGTGTCCTTTTTCAATAAGTGATTGACAAGTTAAAAATCCAAATCCTCCACTTGCTCCTGTAATTAATATTCTTTGTTCCATTATTTATTGTTTTAAAATTATAGTGCAAAGTTGAAGTAAAAGGAAGTATTTTATATAACCTTAATTATACAAGAAATGACCAATTTCAAAGATTAACCTATTATTGGTTAGATTTTCGGAATGTATTTGGGGAAAGTTGTGTGTGTTTTTTAAAAAATCGACTAAAATGAGTAGGTTCACTAAAACCTAATTTATAAGCTATTTCCTTTGAAGAATAGGTAGTGTTTTTGAGCAATGATTTGGCTACTGACAATGTTCGTTTAGAAATCCAATCGTTTACAGTTCTACCTGTTTTACTTTTTATTACAGAATTTAAATAATTTGGGTGTAAATTTAATTCGTTGGCATAATCTTGTACTTGAAAGGCGATAGTTAGTCCTTTTGAAGTTGCTATTTTAAACTCTCGTTCCAATAAAATTTTAAAGGATTTAACAATTTGAGAATTTCTTCCTCCTTCTTCTAATGGATTGTACGATAGCCAAAAATTTTCTTTTATTTTTAGAAGTAATACAACAAAAAGGTTTCCAAGAATTTTGTTCTTGTATTCAGATTGTTTTTTGAACTCTTTGAATATTTGTTTGTAAAGAATTTCAAATTCACTAAAGTCATTCTGCAACATTTTTTTTGGTGGAACTGTTTCTGCTAATAAAAACGGAAATTCGCCAAAAATATCTGGGTGAACATTCTCTCTTAAAAAACTCTCTGTTAATGTGATAATATAGGCGTCTTTAGAGTTTTCTATTTCAAAGGATTTAATATGTCCGGGATTTGTAAAATATATGGTTTGTGAATCAAAGGGAAATATTTTATCATCAATGGTATATTTTCCAGAACCTTCTTTTATAAATACAAAAGAAAAATAATCGGCTCTAAAAACTGGTGATTTAAAAGGTGTTTTAGAATGAATAGCAGGTAAAAAATGAATCGTAAAGTCCATTTCTTGCTCAATTGGTAAATTCAGCGATTTATACAAGTCCGAAATTTTATGGTGGACTATTAATTCCATTTGAGTTCGTATTTTTTAATTATTGCCAACGGTCTCGGCTATGAGCAGTTGGGGATTTCTTGCCCTAACTTTTCAGTTTAGCACTGACCTTTATTTTATGTTCTATACTTTGTTTCACCACTTAAACCCCAATTGCTTATAGCCATTGTTGCCAGCAGTTATTATTCTTTTAAAAATTCGTATTCGTATATTTTCGGTTTGATTTTGTCGGCTAAAAAGTCAAGTTTATTTCTTAATTCGCCAATCAATTCCATATATTTTTCATCATCACTTTTGTTATTCATTCTGCCTTTGTCGTTTCTGCCTTGAAAGTATTCTCTAATGTCGTATAAACTTGCATTTACGTTTACATTTGGTTTGCTGTGATAATATTTCCAAAGTTCTCTACCTGCATCAAAAACATCTTTCGCTTCTGCCGAAAACTCACATTTTATAGACTGAATTTTTGATGTGCCAAATAGATTGCTTTCGTTTTCGGTTTTTATTTTACCATTGATAAAGTCGGTCATAAAATGGCTTTCAAATCTATTCTGTGCATTTACCTCTTGTTCTGTGAATGGTATCCAATGGTTGATGCCCTTGCTACTTGAAATGTTATTGCTATTGTCGAACAAACAAAAACTTAAGCAGTCGTTATGAAATTCTTGGTCTTGTTCCCAATCATTTTTTGGAAAGGTAAACTGGTCTCTATCATTAAGCCAAGTTGCTTGAATAGTATGACGTACCGAAATGTAAATCGAAATCTCTATAATGTTTTTATCAGTTACCCAAGTGCCTCTTGGATGTGGTAATTGATTTTTGTCGTTAATAATGAAAATGAAATTTACATTCTGAAAATCATTGCCTTTTGCGGACATAAAACCAATATTTTTTTCATTTGCTCTGTTTCTTGTTGTGATTATCCAATCATTTATTGATTTAAAAACTGAAGTGTTTATAAATTTCTTACGACCAATAAAATCCCCTTTAGAGTTATAAATGTCACTATCTATTTCCTTAAATTCTTCTTTTAAATCGTTGTTCCAAATGAAAACCCAATTGGAAACTTGCCTTTCACATTATCAAAAGAATCAGCAGGAACAACAAATAACTTTTCGACTTCGCTCGAAAAAGTTTCGGAAATCCGAAAAATTGTTGCAGAATTTTCAACTTTGAAAATTCTGCAAGCAAGGTATTAGGGATTTCAGCATTAATTCTTGTAATGAATTGAACAAAGAGTTCTACGTCCACCAATTCCAATTTTACTTTTATACTTTTCGTAAACTTTTGTTGTTACAGCAACATCTGTTTTGTTTGTTCCTGTGTTTGATACAGTGCCTTTACTTGCAGCTTCCGCATAAGGCGGATTTATATAGAATGACTAATTTTTTTCGTTTTTCAGGGTCGTTTATGATGTCTTGTAAACTTTGAGGTAGTTTGTAAAATCATCATTTAAAAATCAAATTGGAAAACGTGATTTTTAATAGGTTACCCGTGGTCAATACGCTCGTGCATTACATTGATGTCGGCTTGGTCTCAAAGTACTTGCATAAATGTTGTATTTATTGGTTAAACCCGCTAAAAGGTTTCCGTTCCTGCTGCACAATCCCAATGTAATATTCGTCTTGCCAATCTTCTCCCAAATAATCGGTCAGGTATTTTTGTGAAAGTTCTACCCAAATTCTTGGCGTGAAAAATGCTCCTTTACGTTCTCTAATATCTTGAGGAACAAGTAAATCTCTACGTTCAATAATGTAATCCTGAAACTCTTTTATAGGTGGTCGTTTGTAGAGTTTCCAAAAATTGTGAATAAGCGTCTTTATTGCGGATGTTTATTGTGGCATCAAACATTTGCTTGATGTTCTCTTTAGCAATTTTATAGCCTTGGTTTTGATACACAACAAACAAACTATCTCTTATTGTTAAGTCGTCATCAATGTTTTGAGTGTTATTATCATCAACAAATAAGTCTGCTAAATAAAATCGCTATCGAGAATGTTACTCTTTTTGAGTTCGTCCCAGTTTACATCAATAATTGGTTTTACAATTTCGATCCAACGTAAGAATAGGGATGAAATTGTTTTTGTCAATTTTGATTTTACTTTTTGTGGTGGCTTTTGCCACATTGTTTTTGATAAAGGTTTTGAGTTCCTTTTCGTCTTTTTGGTAATCAAAAACGTAGGTCTTTACTTAAAAAACCGATTCTATTCGTTCTTTAATCAGTTTAAATTCTTTCGTGTCGTGCTTGTTTGGTAACATTCCAGTTAAAATCGTTTAGAAAGAATATGTCTTGAACATTTATGTAATCTGCAAAAGCAATTTTTTTAAAGTCAAACGCTCCTAAAATGCAGGTGGTAAAGTTTTGTCAAATGTTCGTGCTTTTCCAATAGTCAGAATAGCGAGTTGCACAAACATCGTCGGAATATCAAAACTTCCAGTTTTCGCTTCCGCCCACAAAAGAGGTGTCCGTCCAAACAAGCTGTCTTGTTTGGTAAAACGGTGAAGTCAATATTTCCTAAAAATTTCGGTGGTGTCAAATTGCTTAAACCAGTCCGCACCAACTTTATTTTTAGTTCTTCTTCTTATGTTTTTATACTTCATTCTGTCGTTTGTCCTTTTACGGTCTTGTTGGTTTTAATTGCTGGCAACTCGTCAATATGTACACCTAGGTGCACATATATCGCAAGTGATTTTTAGACAATTTAGTTGATATTTGTTGGGTATTTTTTTGACAATCAACAACATCAATAAAAAGAAATGAGGAAAAAACCTCAAATAGTTGATATTTCTATATGTCCAAATTATCCAAAGGATTTTGGAGTTTTTCCATTCTTTTTTCAATTGCCACTTGCAATTTTCAAAAATAAAAAAACTTTCGCATCTCTCCAAAACAAAATTTGATAAAACTTAGAAAAAAGGGGAATAAAAATTTTGAATAAAATAATATACAAGCGATTTTACCTAGCTAATTGCAGAATAAACAGGCGTGTATTTGACCTCTCCAAAATCGCAATCGCTTTTACAAAAAACACCTTAAATCTACTTTTCATCTAAGGTTTTTGAACAAAACAGAGGTTTGGTTATTTTTATTCCCATAATTTATCGAATCTTTATCCCAAAAACAATGGCATACAAAAGCACCCGTGACTGTTTATTAGACCTCGAAAAGCATGGACATTTGGTTCGGATTTCAGAAGAAGTCGATCCTTATTTGGAGATGGCTGCCATACATCGGCGGGTATTTGAAGCGAACGGGCCCGCAATATGGTTTGAGAAGGTGAAAGGTAGCAAATTTTCGGCTTGTTCCAATTTGTTTGGAAATATGGAGCGCAGCAAGTTTATGTTTCGGCATACCTTGAAGCGGGTCAGCAAGTTGGTGCAATTGAAGGCCGATCCAAGTGTGGCATTGAAGCAGCCGTGGAAATTTTTGGATGTGCCTTACACGGGTTTGACCGCCCTACCGAGTAAAGCGTGGTTCTCTAAACCTGTTCTCCAAAATGAATGCAAAATCAGCGATTTACCCCAAATTCAATGTTGGCCAGATGATGGAGGCCCTTTTGTCACATTGCCTTTGGTGTATAGCGAAGACTTGGACAAGCCAGGGATTATGAAATCCAATTTGGGCATGTACCGCATACAGTTGGGCGGCAATGACTACGTGCAAGACAAAGAAATTGGGCTTCACTATCAGTTGCATAGAGGTATCGGAGTGCATCAATCCAAAGCAAATGCCAAGGGTGAACCCTTCAAAGTGAGCGTGTTTGTAGGCGGATCGCCTGCTCATATTTTGTCGGCGGTAATGCCTCTGCCCGAAGGTTTGCCTGAAGTAGCTTTTGCAGGGGCGATGGGAGGACGGCGTTTTCGGTATGCCTATCAAGATGGTTTTGCAGTATCGGCAGATGCTGATTTTGTTATTTCAGGAGCCGTCTATTTTGGAGAAAACAAGCCTGAAGGTCCTTTTGGCGACCATTTGGGGTATTACAGTTTGACCCACGATTTTCCGTTGATGAAGGTACACAAAGTGTGGCACCGAAAGGATGCGATTTGGTCGTTTACGGTAGTTGGGCGACCCCCACAAGAGGACACACAGTTTGGGGCATTGATTCACGACATCACGGGCCCTGTGATTCCGAGTGAAGTGCCGGGGCTGCATGAGGTGAATGCGGTAGATGCTGCGGGCGTACATCCTGTTTTGTTGGCGATTGGAAGCGAAAGATATACGCCTTATTATGAGCGCAAACAACCGCAGGAGATTCTGACGATTGCGAATCACATCCTCGGATTTGGGCAGATGTCATTGGCGAAGTTTCTAATCATTGCAGCCAAAGAAGATGATGTTCAACTCAACACGCACGACATTGCCCACTATTTGCAGCATGTATTGAAGCGGATTGATTGGCAGCGTGATTTGCATTTTCATACCAAAGCTACGATGGATACGCTGGATTACAGTGGTACGGGTTTGAATACAGGGTCGAAAGTAGTCATGGCGGCGGCAGGTGCTGCAATTCGGACTTTGGCAACAGCTTTGCCGAGTGATTTGACGCTTCCCGATGGGTTTAGTCTTCCCAAAATGGTGCTGCCTGGTGTTTTTGCAGTGTCTTCCCCCAAATACAAGGATGAAAAAAGTGCATTGGAGGAAGTAGAGCATTTGACACATCATTTTGAAGTGTATGGTAGGGATAAATTGAAGGAATGGCCACTTATTTTGCTGACCGATGACAGTGAGTTTGTGGCCCGAACGCTGAACAATTTTCTCTGGACAAGTTTTACACGTTGCAATCCTTCACACGATATACACGGTGTTGATTCTTTTGTGGAACACAAACACTGGGGATGTCGAGGTTCTTTGGTGATGGATACCCGCATCAAACCACATCATGCGCCGCCTTTGATTGAAGATGCGGCTACTGAACGAAAGGTGGACAGGTTGGGCGAAAAAGGAAAAAGTCTGTATGGAATTATTTAGGAGGTGAAAAATAAAAATGAGAATCAAAATCGAAATAATGAAATAAAATATTGATTATGTGATAGTTGAAAATTGAAGGTGTTTTATTTGGTTTATCAATGCTGTGAAAAACTTGTATTTCTCACTTTAAATTTGTAAATATGTAGGATAGAACTAAGGCTTGCCAGAAACTACTTTCCTAATTGGTTTTGAGTGATAAAAGATGCTTCTTTTGCTACAGAAATACTTACAAACAGCCTTTAAACCAGTACGCCTATGTTAGAAAACATTACAATTAATCAATCAGAATTTCAACAACTACAAAAAAAGTACCTCAAACTTCAAAAAGAAAACGAACTACTTCGCAACCATATTGAAGTGCTTGAAAATGATATGTTTGAAGCAGAGTTGCGTTTTCTTCAACTTTCAAAAGCTTCTTTTGAAGGTATTGCTATGTTGGAAGACAGTAGAATCATTTTGATGAATGAGGCTATGTGCGAAATGTTCGCTTACGATCGCTTCGAAATGACCAATATGGATGTCGGTTTGTTGTTTGAAGAAGAGAATCGGAGTGCGGCTTTGTGGGACATTGAAGATCCTAATAAAGATGCTTTTGAAATCGTTTGTGTCCATCGAAATGGAAGCACTTTTCCTGCCAGAATCAAACGCAAGTATATTCCCCACAAAGGTTCAGAAGCCAAAGTGATTGCTATCCAAAATCTTACGAAAAGAAAAGAGGTTCAGGAACAATTGGTGTATAGTGAAATTCGCTACCGAAATCTTTTTGAGAACTCCAATGATGCGATTTATGTATCGGCGGTGAGTGGTGAGTTTGTGCAAATCAATAAAGCGGCTTTAGAGCTTTTTGGCTATAAACATGAAGAAATGGTCGGTAAGTCGGCTCTTAAGTTGTATGCGAATGCGGAAGATCGAAAGCGTTTTCAGGAAGTAATGGAAGCACAAGGTTCGGTGAGCAACTATGAGGTGAAGTTGATGCGGAAAGATGGAACGACCTTAGACTGTATTTTGTCGACAACGATTCGCCGAAACGCTAAGGGGGAAAATATCGGTTATCAGGGAATTATTCGTGATGTTACTGAACTCAAACGAAATGAGGAGCTCCAAACGGCAAAAGAATTGGCAGAGCGTTCGGCGGGTTTGAAGCAGCGTTTTTTGGCGAATATGAGCCACGAAATTCGCACACCGATGAATGCGGTGATTGGTATGAGCAATTTACTGGAAAGCGATGCAGATAGTTTTACCCCTAATCAAAAAAAATATTTGCGGGGAATCAGAAATGCCTCTGAGCATTTACTGGTGATTATCAATGACATACTCGATTTTTCTAAAATTGAAGCAGGCAAACTGGAGATTGAGCATGTTCCATTTAGTCTTTATGAGGTGCTGCAAAATGTGAGTCACACCTTCAAATACAAAGCGGAGGAAAAACAAATTGACTTATTGCTTCACATGGAGGACAATTTGCCAGATATGTTGTTGGGTGATCCGACAAGACTGATGCAAATTTTGTTGAATTTGGTGTCGAATGCCATCAAGTTTACAGACAGAGGGAGCGTAGAGATTGAAGTGGGGGCATTGCAGGAAGGGGCTTCGAGTGTGAACCTTGTTTTTTCGGTTTTGGATACAGGATGTGGAATCCCCGAAGAACGATTGGAAACGGTTTTCGATAGTTTTTCTCAAATTAGTAGTGATACAACTCGTCGCTTTGGAGGTACGGGTCTTGGGCTCACGATTACCAAAAAACTGATTGAGATGCAGGGCGGTACTCTTTCGGTGAGGAGTCAAGTGGGAGAAGGATCTACATTTAGTTTTGTGCTGAAATATCCTAAATCGGAACAAGAACGGGCTACGGTAAAATCTTTTAGCAAGGCTGCTTTTGAAGAAGGGAAACTGCCGATGTTAACTATCTTGTTGGCAGAAGATAACGAACTCAATCAAGTGGTGGCAGAAGATACGATTAAGAAGTGGAATGAGGACATTATTGTAGATATTTTTGAGAACGGACAGTTGGCAGTGGATGCACTTCAACAACATCCAAACCGCTATGATTTGGTGCTGATGGATGTGCAAATGCCAAAAATGAATGGACTGGAAGCGACTAAATATATTCGCAAAGAACTGCAATTGAAAAATCTACCTATTCTCGCAATGACTGCTTATGCAACGACAGGAGAGGCAGAGCGAACGATTGTGGCGGGGATGAATGACTTCATTAGCAAGCCTTTTGATCCTGCAAAATTGTACCGAAAAATTGCAAAGTTGGTCAAATATGACCCTGCTACTTTACCTGAAAAAACAGAAGAAATAGCTGCAATTCCTAAAAACAATGAAGATATTTCAATCGTTTATCATACAGTTGATTTGGAGTTTTTGAAAGCTTCAACGGACAACAATACTGATTTGATAGTGAAGATGATCGAAATCATGCTTCGAGAAACTCCCGAGGAACTCGAAAAGATGGAATATCATTATTATCAGCAAAATTGGGATAGACTGCGGGCTGTGGCACATAAGTTCAAATCTTCAGCGGCATTTATGGGAATGCCCGACATTGAAGAGATGGTGAAGAATATTCAGATTGATGCAGAAAAACAAGAAAATTTGGAGGATTTGTGGGATAGAATTGAAGTGGTGAAAGAGACTTGTTTGGAGGCTTGTAAAGAATTGGAAATGGAGCTTAAAAGATTACAGCAATAAATCAATCATTTTTAACATTTTAAACCCAACAATTATGGCAGACAAAATTTACAAAGTATTTTTAGTGGATGACGATGTGAAAACGCTCATCATGCTCAAGCACAAATTGGAAAATCTTCCTGATCACAAAATTCAAGCGAATGTTTTTGCGTATGGTGAAAACTGCTTGGATAGAATGGATGAAAAGCCAGACATCGTAGTGTTGGATTATTACCTCAATGCCATCCGTGAAGATGCCCAAAATGGTTTGCAGATATTGAAGCAAATAAAAACCCTCGCTCCAGAAACCCAGGTAATCATGGTGTCTGGACAAGAGGATATGCAAACGGCTATTCAGACTATCCGAGAAGGTGCGTATGATTACATCATCAAAAATGAACAAACCATGCAGCGTTTGCTCTTGGTAATCACCAAGATTATTATGGAGAGAGAAAGAGTAGTGGCTTAGTGTGTGAATGAAGAATCTATACTCTCATTCAATGCCCACCAATACAAGAGTTTATAACTTGTATTGGTGGGCATTTTTGTATAAAAAAAAGAGGTCGTTTGACCATTCTTATAGCCAAACGCCTCTTATCCCGTAATACTAAAAATAAACTATATCTTGCTTTAGAGTTAGTCCAAAAATTTTCTTGGAGGAACTAAGAAAATGCTAAAATTCACAAAAGGAGCTATATCTACTTGACCCTCTACAAGTGTATCGCCTCTTCGGTAAAGCGAATTGCTGAGACTAAAATTAAGGTTAGAACGCACACCGAATTCTGTACCGAACCACAAAAAATCGTAAATTTCTCGCTCGTAACTCAAATAACTTTTGATTTCAGATCTCCGTAGTTCCAAGATGTCATATTGTGAGAACACAGAGTCATCGTCTAAGCGAATACGGAAACTTGCTCCATTTACTTTAGTCGTAAAATAGACGGTATTCATCTGATTGATGCTCCACCGCAGTTTGATACTGCCTGGTAATAAGGCTTCTATCCCAAATTTTTCACTGAAGGTATTGTAGTAAGCAAAAACGGGTATGATGCTGGGTCTGCCAAAAGTAGATCCATAGGATACTCCTATACCATAGGCAATGCGGTCGTTTCTTAATTGCCAATTAATGATACCATTTTTATGAATAGGATGGGTAAAATATATTCACCCATCCTTTATCACTACTAAACTAAACCATTACTAAAATAATTATGACTACTACAAATTTATTCCCAAAAGATAATACCTGCTAATCATATTTTGAAGAATCTTACATCTTCAAAATCTAACCAACTACCTTCAATAGATTTCCATTCAAAGTTGTTTGAAAAATGGTCAAACCTTTTCGTCCATCATTGTTGAGTCCTTTTCCAGAAAGGTCAAACCGTGCGCTGTGTTCGGTGCATAGAAATTCATTGCTACTTTTTTGGTAGGTAACCCTCTTTTTTTGCTCATGACTGCAAATAACTGTTGCTGCAACATAGTCGCCATCTACTGTTCGTGCAACAACGGTATCATTGACAACAATATAATTGCCATTGGTTTTCAGTTTGGAATAACTGGGGTCGTCTAAATCTAATGTAAAGTCAACTGGTCCAATATCTGCTGCCTTGCTGCAAGCGTTCATACAACTTGTTGTCAATACAAATGCTGCTCCAATGCCTAATCTGTTCAAAAAATCTTTGCGATTCATTTTTACGAATATTTGTGAATAAATAGCTCCTCTACCTCTATCCTTGCGATAAAAGTAGTAGAAGGGATAACGAAAAAGTAATCCAAAAAGTAAAAATCTTACGCATTTAGAATTTGTGTTAATGTAAAATTGAATCTCACTATTCAATCATTTCACAATCCATCTCCGATAATTAATTTCTTCATTGTATTTCCTTTATCCGTCTGAATATAAAGCAAATACATTCCATTTTTGAAATGGCTAATATCTGTTTCAAAGGAATTTTGATGGATAGCAGGATAATGGGCAATGACTTTTGAAGCTATGTCATAGACTGCAATCGCTTCAATTTGCAGTTCGTGGGTTTGGATATTCAAATGACTTATTGTGGGATTTGGAGCAATCACAATGTCATTGGAAAGTGCTACAATCGTTTCTATACCAACGGTATCACGCACTGTTTCTACAAAAACTTCTTGGAAAATGCAATTGCTGGTCAGGTTCATCGCATAATCCGTAGGCCATACAATCACAATATTTTTACCTGCATAAAAAAGGTCGTCCTCAATACTTAAATTCTGCTGAAAAGCGATGGTTTCGGCAGGTGCGATGAGGTCAATATCGGTCGTTTGAGTGCGAAGTTTGGGGTTGTTAAGCGTTGGAGGAAAGGGTAAAGTAGCATAGTTGATAGGAATGAAAACATCGTTGTAAGGAACTGCTAAGTGATTGGTGAGAGAACCATTTACAACAATTTCTTCGCCTAAATCCAATAAACTTGGAAGCTCCAGCCCATTTAGTTCAATATCAGGTTCTTCGTAGAGTTCGATGACTATTCCAATCTCTGCAATGTTGTTGCCCACCAAATCAAAATATATTTCGATTTCGTCTCCTACTATATTGGTCAATTCAACTTTGAACTGTATCGTTCCATCCGAAAAAAGCAATTCATAGGCACTGTCAATCGTGTAATCAGGGTAATTTTCTGCAATAAAAGTGGAGATATTGGGAAGCACGTTGCTCTCATCAAATTCTGTTTGGGTCAGCACCAAAATACCCTCTGCGCTAAAGTATAGTCGCACTTTGTCCTCATCATTCTCCAGTCTCACTTCAAATTGCACACTGCCATCCTCAAAATTTTGCTGCTTGATGTCATCAAAAATATATCCAGTATATTCCGCATTGATGTAGTTGATGGCATCAAGCGGCAAATCTGTACTATTTATATTTGTATCCGAAAAATTGGAGGAATTGTTGTAAAAGACGGTTGGAATCGCCTGTTTAAGTGCTACAATTGGTTGAAGATGGTAGTTGATAGAATAGTTGTCTTCGGTGGGCCAAACGATGATGATGTTTTTTTGAATCTGTTGTTGTTCACCCATTTGAAGCAGTGAATTGTCCGCCAAAACATTCTGCTCAATCAAAATACTATCTCCCGAAGGAATGTTAAAATTACCTGCAATATTCAGGTTTTGAATCGCTGCTATTTTCTCAATGTCTTGGATTTCATTGACATAGAGGTTCAGTTGTAGGTTGTCATTTGTATAGGTTGCATCTGTATTGTTCTTGAGGTAAGCACTAAAAGTCACCACCTCTCCCAATACAATTGTATCAGGTAGCTGGACTTGTACCAAACTTAAATCGGCGGTTTGAGCTTGAATACCCATCGAAAAGCAGCACAGTAAGCCAACTAAACGAATGATATGTAATTTAATGGATTGCAAAATAGACATTTGAATCAATTTAATGAGGTAATAATGAAAGCTAAAGTAGTCTTTTTTGCCGATAATTGTATTACGGTAGAACCCTTTTTAATGTGGGAATTTTTATAATACCTCAAAAATAAACAATGTGTCTATTCTTTATGAGTTAAAAAAAGCGTAATCTTACACCTCCAAAATTAAAAATCATGTCGAAGTACCACCTCACAGAATTGATCAATTCACTGAACAAGGAAGAGTTACGCAACTTCAAAATCTACGCAACTCGTACACACCAAAGTGAAGAAGGGAAGAAAATCATTGACTTATTTGAAGGTATCCAAAATGACCAAATGGACGAATTTGGGGATGATTTGATTGCAGAATTGTATCCTAACGGCAATAAAAATGCCTATTACCGCCTCAAAAATAGATTGGTTGAAGACATCGAACATAGTCTATTGATGTTGAACCGCAAAAAATACGAGCGTTTTAAAATCTTCAATTGGCTTCAATTGGCCCGCATATTCAGCTACAAATCGGATTACGAAAAGGCGTTTTTCTACCTCAAAAAAGCCGAAAAACTGGCCATAAAAGAAGTGACTTTTGACTTACTCAATATCATTTATGACGAAATAATTGGCTTGTGTGGTGTGTATTATACGATTGATCCCCAGAAATATTTGGAGAGAAAGCAAAAAAATCGAGTAAAACAAGATGCTACCCAAAAAGCTGAAATTTTGATGGCAACCATAGGCTACAAGTTGCGAAAAACGAATTTTGCCCACAATGACAATGCAGTGATTGACAAGCTCAATCAAATCATTGCAGAACTTTCGGTGGCAGAGGAATATTTAGATGACCACAACATTCAACGCCAAATACATATATGCGTAAAAAATGTATTGCTCCAAAAAAGAGATTTCGTGGCATTGGAGCAGTACCTAATTCAAAGCCTTCATGACTTTGAAGAAAAGAAACTGTTTGTCAATGCTGCCCAGAAAATCTTGATGTTGAGCTGGATTGTGAATGTGTCCACAAAAAACAAAAAGTTTGAACAATCCCTTCAATATGCAGAACAGTTGCACAAATTAATTATGGATGATAACCGAGCGTATTATGACAAATATATATGGCTGTATCACCAAAGCCTCATCATCAACTACTCTTTTTTGGGGCGCAACCGAGAGGTGATTGACTTATTGGAGGAAGTGGAACACAATCCCAAATTGAAGGGTAATATTTTTTACGATGTGTTTGTTTACCTCAATTTGGCGGCAAGTTATTACTGTGAAAAACAAGTGGACAAAGCATTGGGCAATTTGGCGATGGTTTTGGCAACGGATTTATACAAAACATTGGCGGACAATCTCCAGCTAAATGTGAGCATCCTCGAATTGATACTTCGGATTGAAACCCATGATTTTGAGTATGTTGCCCACCGTTTGCGAGACATCAAACGCCGCTTTAGCAAAGAGTTGAAACAAACTGCCTATCAAAGAGAAAAACAATTCCTCCAAATTTTGCAAGATGTAGCCTTTAAAGCAGAACCTTTTCGCAGCAAAAAAGTGCAGACCAAAATCCAAGAATTTTTGACACTTTACAAAGATATTGAGTTGGGGTCCAACGAAACCATCAACTATGTCTTGTGGCTACAATCGAAATTGCAGAAACGAGATTATTATGATTTGGTGTTGGAGTCGGTTAGGTAAAAATGAAACAGCAATCAAAAAGCACACTTAATTTTAGTTGTTTTTCCTCACATGCGCCTCCAAATCAAAACTCTCATTGTTCAACAACTCCATCAACAATGCCATCGGTTTTTGTTCAAATACCGCCACAATGTTTGCCAAATAAATCATGCCGCCATCCGAATAGCCATGTACAATCGCCAATTTGCCCACATCAAATTCGGAAATGACGATAGGGGAGGGGCTGCGGGCTTCCATAATGCTGATGTCGGTCATAGGAAGTTCCCAACTCAAGAGTTTGAGCGAACTTTGGGGACTCATAGACAGATTGTAGTTCAAAATGCCGATGTAGTAGGCCGTCTGGTCGGTAAATTTTAGAGGCTTCAAAACCCCATCTTTTTTCTTGACCCTTACCGTAATTTTTTTGTCGAGACCCAACACATCGGTAATTAGTTGAACTTCGACCACCTCGTTGTCTGGTTCATCAGATGTGTTTTTATCGGACCTAAGTGTTTCGTTGTCAGAAACAGAAGAGTGAATTTTGGAAGAGCAGCTTACAAATAAACCCATGCTCAAGATGAACAAAAAAACAAATAATTTCATATCTTTAAAGTTTGATAATCTTTGCAAAATAACCAAAAAGGCTCAAATTTCCAATCCAACGAAAAACGAAATCCTTTCAATATGACCTCATTGGCAACCGATATTCACCACATCCACAATTTACTGCAATTGAGTACACGCAAAATGTGGCGGTTGGGAGATTTGAAATATTGGAATACTTTTAAAGCAAGTGGTTTAGTCACCTTGTCATGGATGGATGCCGAAACAGATTACCAACGAATCAGCCCTTCGTCATTGAAGCGAGGAAAGCGAGTGATTCCTAAGTGGGTAAACGAATTGAATCGGGAGGATTTGATGGTTTTGATGGACAAAACACATTATTATGGTCTGGGTATTGCTGCAACAGATTACCACGTGAGCAATCCCAAATTGAAGCTCGGAAACAACAAACCTTCTCCTGCCATTCGGATGCAGTTTGTTCATGCCCTTGACAAACCCGTTTTGCACCACTTCAATATCTCTGCAACAAATCCTGATACTTTTGCATTGGCGAATCAGCTGGGTTTCACACTGGAGCAAATCCTGCAATTTTTGGCTGCAAATTATCCCCATACCATTGAAGAACTAGCGGAGGTATTGGACAGCGATTACCAAAAAAGCATTGAACACCAAATTCATATTGCCCCCGAACATTTTGAAGAAATACGGGACAAGTACCCCAATCCCAACATCTTATTGTATGGCCCTCCTGGCACAGGCAAGACCTATCACTGCATAGACATGGCAGCCGAAATCATCGGCAAATCGAATCCACAACATGAAGTAAATCAAGCCATTTTTCAAGGTGCATTGGGCAATCAAATCGAAATGATTAGTTTCCATCCCAACTACGCCTACGAAGATTTCATACAAGGACTGCGCCCCGTCACCAACCGCAACAAAGGATTGGAGTTTGAGCTAAAAGACGGAATTTTCAAACGCATTGCAGACCGAGCGATTCTCAACTACTTGGCTTCCAAAGTCCAACTGAGCCGCAAAGACCAACAACTGCTGCAATACCTTCAAGAAACCAACTCAATTGGGCAAACGAACTCAAACGCTTACCACCATTTTTCGGTCAATGAGGAACAGGCGGTTTATGAGCGACAATTGAAGGAAGGAAAGCGGGTGGACAGACAAAACTATGTGTTGGTAATTGACGAAATCAACCGAGCGCACATTTCCAGTGTATTTGGTGAACTGATTACCCTCATCGAAAAAGACAAACGCTACGATGCCCGCAATGCGCTGAGTCTTCGCCTGCCTTCTGGACAACCTTTTGTCGTTGCCCCCAACCTCTATATCATTGGTACGATGAATACCACTGACAAATCTATTGCGCTATTAGACATGGCATTACGGAGGCGTTTTGACTTCAAAGCGGTCTATCCACGCTATGATTTACCGCAATTGGCATACGCCGATGTGTTGCAAAAAATGAATCGAAAAATCACCCAACTTCGAGGACGAGAATTTCAGATTGGACACGCTTATTTTTTGAAGGACAGAATGGGCAATTTTGATTTGACCTACCACCTTCAATACAAAATCATTCCTTTGCTGTACGAGTATTTCCGCAATGACGAACAGGCGGTTAAGAGTGTTTTGGACGCTGCCAATCTGCACTATGTGATTGGGGAAAGTGGCTTGATTGAGGTGAAATAAATATAAAATGAAGAATATTATTGGAATTGACCTTTCGCACCCTAAAATTCTATTTTTTGTATTAAGGTAACTACCCGATTGTAGCAAACCTAAAAATCATTAAATTAACAAAAAAATAGAATTTAAATAATTGTTTATCAATAGAGAGTACGAAAGATCAGTGAAAGTCTATATCTGAAAATTATCTTAGGAATGTCAATAAAATAATTTCCTAATTTAGACTTTTGAAGTTTTGCTTCAAATGTTCTCTATTGCAATGAAAATCAATGTCCTTCAAAGAGTAAACTTCAAAAGTTTTTACCTCAAATGTGGTAAGTTATTTTGTTGGCAATCCTTATTGATGTTGTTAAGTAACGTTCAAAAAATAACTCCCCGATTTTAAATTTTTAATCACTTGATTAAGGTGTGATTTTTTCATTTTAATTTTCATTCGTTACTAAGTTTGGTTCTGTGACAATTTTTGTGGAAGCAATAAAGACTTCGGAAGTTTCATTTTATAAGAAGTTAATTTTTAGCGAAATAGTTTTTTGATTTTGTAAGCGGCAAACTTCCGAAGTCTCAAATCACAGATTTTGTCAAAGAACCCTAAGTTTGAATCACTCCAACATTGTATTCTTTGGTAATTGGGGCATGGTTCGCTGCTTCAATGCCCATCGAAAGGATGCGTCGGGTATCGGCAGGGTCAATGATGGCATCTACCCACAATCGAGCGGCTGCATAGTAGGGAGTTGTTTGGCGTTCATAGCGTTCGGTGATTTCCTTCAACAGTTCATTTTCCGCCTCTTTGTCCACTGCTTCACCTCGGTTTTTGCGGCTTGCCACCTGAATCTGCACCAACGTCTGGGCCGCTTGAGCTCCACCCATTACCGCCAATTTTGCAGAAGGCCAACTCACAATCAAACGAGGATCATAAGCCTTTCCGCACATTGCATAGTTACCTGCACCAAACGAATTGCCGATGATGACGGTAAATTTCGGTACAATAGAATTACTCATGGCGCTGACCATTTTTGCACCATCTTTGATGATTCCGCCTTGTTCCGAACGACTTCCAACCATGAAGCCAGTCACATCTTGCAGAAATACGAGAGGTATTCGTTTTTGATTGCAGTTCATAATAAAACGGGCTGCTTTGTCAGCAGAATCGGAGTAAATAACTCCTCCAAACTGCATTTCCCCTTTTTTCGTTTTCACGATTTTTCGTTGATTTGCCACAATTCCCACTGCCCATCCATCAATTCGGGCATAAGCACACACGATGGACATGCCATATTTTTCTTTATATTCTTGAACAGAATCTTCATCCACAATGTGTTCGATGAGGTGCAGCGTATCGTAGGGTTTTTTGCCACCTTCTGGATAAACCCCGTAAATATTTTTCACTTCAAATTTTGGAGCTTTGGCTTCCACTCTATTGAAGCCTGCTTTTTCAAACTTTCCTAAGCGACCCATGCTTTTTCGGATGGCCTCAAGACAGGATTTTTCATCAGGCATTTTGTAGTCTGTCACGCCCGAAATTTCGCTATGTGTAGTCGCTCCGCCCAAAGTTTCGGAATCTACATCCTCTCCAATAGCTGCTTTTACTAAGAATGGCCCTGCTAAGAAAACCGAACCTGTGCCTTCAACGATATAGGCTTCGTCGGATAAAATGGGTAAATACGCTCCACCAGCCACACAACTTCCCATGATGGCTGCAATTTGTGGAATTCCCATAGCAGACATAATAGAATTGTTGCGAAACATACGCCCAAAGTGTTCTTTATCAGGGAATACTTCGTCTTGCATGGGTAAAAACACACCTGCACTGTCCACCAAATAAATGATGGGCAAGCGATTTTCTATGGCAATTTCTTGTGCTCTCAGATTTTTTTTTGCAGTAATTGGAAACCAAGCACCCGATTTGACCGTAGAATCATTTGCAACGATGATACATTGTTGCCCACTTACATAACCTATTACTACCACAACACCTCCAGCGGGACATCCGCCATATTCTTCATACATTCCAAACCCCACAAAAGCACCTACTTCAAAAAAAGGTGCATCTTGATCGAGTAATAGATTTATTCTTTCTCGTGCTGTAAGCTTCCCTTTGGCATGAAGTTTGTCTATTCTTTTGTGACCTCCTCCTGCATATATATTCACCAAATGTCTTCGAACATTAGATGTAGCCAATTTCAAAGCATCTTTGTTTTTTTGAAATTCTATGTTTTGCTGCATAATTTTTTGTTTGTTCGAGGGTAAAATTACGCAAATAATTTTTGGCTTTCCCAAAGATGTCTCACTTTCCCATGTCTTGTAAAACATCTTTGGAGTGGCTAATATATATTGTTTATGATTGGAGACTCTCATAATTGCTTGTATAGTAGTGTGTCTATCAAGCAGAACTATCAGTAAGTTTTAATTGGTTTTCTTAATTTTTTTAACACCCAAATAAAAACAAGCCCATGCAAGTTAGTGTTACAAGCCTCAACAAAGTTCATTCTAAGACAAAGAATGTATTGACTTTTATATTGATTACTTTTTACTGCTTTATTTGTATGTCGTTTACTGTCAATAACAATGATGGATCTACAAAAAATGACGGGAACGCAAAAAGTGAAAAAAAGGAAATTACAATCGGCCCTGCATCAAGTATAGGCCCTTCAGAGGAAACCGTAATTAGACCTCAGGAAGATAACAATACCATTACTCCAATGGAAGATGATAAAGCAGAAAAAAAGAATACTGTACAATCAATTGGATATGAGTTTCTTCCTGCAAAAAAAGAAGAAGTAACTATCCAACCTGAGCCAAAAATTACTACTACAATTCAACCTTCTATTGGTCCTTCTACAAAAGAAATACGTCCTTCTAATCCAACTCCAAGTGCTATTGTTGTAAGATCACAGGCTCAAGAAGTAAAATCTTTAGAACCTGTGAAAGGACAAAACAATCTGCAATTGATAAGTACCAGTTATATGGCAAAGCAACGCAATGTAAAAAAAGACAATGTCCCTATTGCAGAGCCTGCTTCTATATTAGATATGATTAATCACAAAACAGATAAAGCCAAAACAACAGGGATGCAATCTTTGATAGACAATATAGCAAGTTCTTCAACTGCTCATACGTCTATTAATTGGATGACTTGGGATGAAGCGATGAGAAAAAATGCTCAATCACCTCGAAAAGTCATGGTAGAATTATATACAGATTGGTGTACATGGTGTGTGAAAATGGATAAATCAACTTTTCAAGATCCAGCGATTATTCAGTACATCAATGAAAATTTTTATGCTGTAAAATTCAATGCTGAGACTCGTGAAGAAGTATTTTTCAAGGGGCAAAAATTTGGCTACATTCAAGATGGTAATAAAGGCTATAACTTGTTCAGTCTGTATTTGACAAGAGGCAAATTGACTTACCCTTCCATTGTATTTTTAGATGAAACGGTCAACAACCCTCAGCCTATCAAAGGTTTTCAAAATATTGGGATGATGAATCGGTTACTACAATACTTCGGAGAAAATTATTACAAGGAAATGGATTGGAGTCTGTACAATCAATCCTTCGAATCTGCATCCAGATAACCTTTTCGTACGATAAAAAGCATTAAAACTTAAGCTGCAATGGGTTCTTTAAAAAGAATTCATTGCAGCTTTTTTTATGGAAAAAATTGAAGGTGAGAATTTTATGAGAGTAAAAGAAGTGTGGTAATTTTACATCAATTGAAAATTTAGATAAAAAAGTATGGTTGGATAATAAAACATTATTATCTTTGCAGTCGGCGAGTCTCACAAGACCAGCTCCTTTACCTAATTCCCCAGGGCTTGATCGCAGCAAGGAGGGTTCTGTCGAGCGGTGCGTTGTGGGATACTCGCCTTTTTTTGTTTATGGTCTTCTCTATTTGCTATTCTTTTTCCTTCCATCTATAAGTATCCAAATTTTCAAATCCTGCTAAGTCCAATACCCTATCTACAACAGTCGCTGCTAAATCTTCAAATGTAGCAGGTTTACTGTAGAAAGAAGGACTTGCCGGACAAATAATTCCGCCTACTTCGGTTATTGTTTTCATGTTGTTGATGTGTATCAAACTGTAAGGAGTATCTCGCACCACCAATATCAACTTGCGTCGTTCTTTCAGTATTACATCTGCTGCTCTTGTAATAAGATCATTAGATATGCCATGTGCTATTCGACTCATCGTTCCCATCGAACAAGGACAAACAATCATTTCACCATATTTTGCCGAACCAGAGGCAAATGGCACGTAAAAATTATTTTTTTCGTAAAAATCGAATGGGTATTGATCAAAATCAGAATTATCTAGCTCAAATTCCCAAACGCTTTTTGCGTTAGAAGACATCACAACACCTACAGCTTCCAATTGATTACCATATAATAAAAGTTTGTCTAATAATATTTTTGCATATATAGATCCACTTGCTCCTGTGATTGCCACGACTATTTTTTTACCCATACTATTTTTTTTAAAAAAATTATCTAAAAATCTGTTTAAGAAAATATCAAAAATAACTATCTTGCGACCGTAAAGTTTACTTTCTATTTTATTATTGTTATTTGCCTCCATACCAGATTGGTTTATAACCAACTGAAAAAAGTTGTTGTTGTATGAAAAGAATGTTCCTCTTCGTAGTGGTTTTTGCATTGTGTTCCTCGTTTACTAGTATAAATGACGGAATTTCGAAAGGTGAAGTTAAAGTTGAATCTACTACAGATGCAACAGAAACTTTGGCTTCTGACACCAATCAAAGTGTTATTTACAAACACTATCTTCGTCAAATCACCGAAAAGCCAGAGGTCGTCAATTGGCTTACTTGGCAGGAAGCTATGGAATTACAAAAAGTTGAGCCTAGGAAAATTATAGTAGATTTATATACCGAATGGTGTGTATGGTGTGAAAGAATGGAGAAGGCAACATTCAAACATCCTGTAATTGCTCAATACATCAATGAAAACTTTTACCCCGTTAAATTTGATGCCGAAACTCGCGAAACTATCAACTTTCGTGGTCGTGATTTTAACTATGAAAGCCAAGTAGAGAGAGGCTACAATATGTTTAGTGTATATCTAACAAGAGGACAACTAAGTTATCCTTCAGTAGTATTTTTGGATGAGAAAGCAAATAATCCTCAGCCAGTAAAAGGCTTTCAAAACCCAGTGGTTATGGATAAATTGCTACATTTTTTTGGAGAGAACCACTATTTAACTCATGATTGGGGCATATTCAATCAGTTGTATATTTCCCCACTGCAAAAAGAATGGAAAGATAAACAAGGAAAGAAACGATTAACAGAAAAGAAATATTAATCCCAGAAAAATTATAATAAAAAAGCTACTTTGTTTACCTCAAAGTAGCTTTTTTATTATCTTGTAATGTCATTATGTATTTGTGAGAGTAATACTGAAAATAGTTCGAAAGTACACCCAGTCTGCCTTATATTGAGAATCCATCCCCAATAGCTTTAGAAATAATAAAATTGAAAAAATAAATAAAATGTGACTAAAATAATGCAATTGGAGTCTAATAAACTTTGTAAGACTTTGTAAAATTTTACAATGGCATGATATTTTAAGAAAGAAACAAAGTAATCCAACCAATTTAAGCAAGCTCTAAAAGTCAGTAGGCAAATAATTCTTTTTTTATATTCTATTTATTTATTTTTGCATTTGCTTTTTCGAAATAACGATAGAATACCCATTATTACTTAATGGTTGTATTGGTATTAAAAGAGTAGTTAAGCTAAAAAGTGTTTTTTACACAATAAATTGTCTTGCAAAATATTTATAATCTGCCTTTTAGTAAAAATAAATAAGATTTAAAATACTTTATACAAACCGAGTAATTTTTTCAATTATACAATACAAGTCAAAAAAACATTTGATAAGGCTTGAAATGATTAAAAAATGCTTAATTTTGTTGGCGAGTATTTGACATAATTAGGTTTAATTCTTTTAGCTATTATTGTTTAACAACTTAAATTTTTTCCAGATTATGAGAAATCTCAAACAGTTATTTTCAGTATTTTCTTGTATGGCAGTCTGTTTGCTGCTAACTAACCTTGCTACCGCACAAGAAGCAGGTGACTTGCCTTCTAATGCTCAGCCTGGCAAATGTTATGCTAAGTGTTTAGTTCCAGATCAGTATGAGACTGTTACTGAGCAAGTTCTTTTGAAAGAAGCTTCTTCAAGAATTGAAATTGTTCCAGCTGTATATCAAACTGCAGAAGAGCAAATTTTAGTAAAAGAAGCATACCGAGTATTGGAAATTGTTCCTGCTCAATTTACAACTGTTACCGAAGAATTGTTGGTAAAAGAAGCATCTTCACGTTTGGAGTATGTTCCGCCAACATATGAAACTGTTACAGAACAAATTTTGGTACAACCAGCAACTACAAAATGGACAAAAGGAAGAGCAGATGCAAACTGCTTGTCACAAAATCCAGAAGATTGTAAAGTATGGTGTTTGACTGAAATTCCTGCTCAATACAAAACCGTAACACGTCAAGTATTGAAATCGCCTGCGACTACTACAGAAGCACCGATTCCTGCTGAGTACAAAACCATCACCAAAGCAGTAGTTCAATCTCCTGCGGCTACACAAGAAAGAGAAGTTCCTGCTGAATACAGAAATGTAACTAAGCAAGTATTGGCTTCTCCTGCTACTACTAATGAAGTAGAAATCCCTGCTGAATACAGCACCGTAACTACTCGTAAATTGGTAAAAGAAGGTGGGTTCACAGAATGGGTAGAAGTAGTATGTGAAACAGACATGAATGCTGCGACTGTTTCTGCTATCCAACAAGCATTGCGTTCAAGAGGATACGATCCAGGTCCGATTGACAATGTGATGGGTGCGAAAACAAAACAAGCTCTTACACAATTCCAAAAAGACAATGGCCTTCCAATTGGTCAAGTGAATATGGAAACGATGAGAGCATTGGGTTTGAAATAAATATGCGACTATAATTAATACAAAAGCCTGTTATTCTTTGAATAGCAGGCTTTTTTTGTTCAATAATTTAGTACACCAAATCTAAATAAACGGGTAAATGATCGCTGTATCCACCCGTATACTGCGCACCGTAATAGGTACGAAAAGGACGCACACCCAGTTTTTTGTCTTCTGGTTCTACCAAAAACGAACCTTCATAAATCATTGCTGCTTGGTTTTGAATTTGAAGTCCCTTTTTTCGTTGAAGTAAGGGTGCAGAAACAATTATTTGGTCTAAAATTCCCCAATGATTTTCGTGTTTATGTGTACCTTTTCCTGCTTGTTCTAAAGCCGCCATTAAATTGAATAAATCATTAGAAGCCAGATTGGAAGTATCTTTTTTAGCATTCAATATCTTCAAAACACTTTCGTCATTGAGTGAATCGTTTAGGTCGCCCATAATCACAATATTTGCTTCGCTATCTGTTTGGTAAATAGAATCTACCGTTTGTCGTAATACTGAAGCCACAAAATTTCGTTTAGGGTCTGTTTCGATATGGCCACCAAATCGGGAAGGCCAATGATTGACAAAAAGATGAACCGTATCTTCACCTAATACAATTCCCTTTACATAGAGAATATCCCTTGTTTTGGAGTCAATATCAAACGGAAATTTTATAGTAATGGCTTTGTGGCCAATGGGTTCAAATTTACTTGTGCGGTAGAGCATCGCAACGTCAATCCCTCGGCGGTCAGGCGATTCTTCGTGTATAATGTCGTAATCCAATTTTCGCAAGGGCGTTCGGACTATAAGTTCTTGTAAGACAAAGCGATTTTCAATTTCGCACAAACCTATCACAGCAGGTGGTTCCCATCCTCCAACACCAATAATGGTTCGGTAAATATTTTGTAGTTTGGTATAATATTTTCGACTTCCCCAACCTTTGATACCTCTTGGGGTGAAATCCTCATCGTTTTTGAGGCTATCATCACGGGTGTCAAATAGATTTTCGACATTGTAGAACATAATGCGAAAAGCATCTTCTACATTTCTTAAATCAGTGTTTTGTTGAGATTTGTCTGCTTCTGTATTGAACACATCCTCATTCACTTGCGAAAAAGCAGGTTGAAGCAGAAAGAGGAGTATTGTAGGCAAAGAATAGTATAAACGCTGCATTATGTGTAATTTTGTAAATTCAAAAATAAATTAACCCTTCAATGAGTGACGAGTTTCAAAATAATCAGACGGACGAAGATAACCAAGAAGAAGAACATCTTTATGAACATTATGTCCTAAAAGTAGATCCAGGACAGACTCCAATCAGAATAGACAAGTTTGTTTTTCAACAAACTGGGATTAGTAGTCGCACCAAGATTCAAAATGCTGCTAAGGCGGAGTGTTTGCTCGTTAATGGGAAGGCGGTGAAGTCCAATTACAAAATCAATCCAAACGATGAGATAAAAATTGTGATGCCCAAACCAATGGGACGCTATGAGATTGAACCTGAAGACATGCCTTTGAACATTGTATATGAAGATACAGAATTGATGATTGTGAACAAACCTGCTGGATTGGTAGTACATCCTGGTAGTGGGAACTATACAGGTACTTTGGTACATGGATTGTTACATCATTTTGAGCATTTACCTGTCAATGAAAAAGGAATTGAAGGAATGAGGCGGCCTGGACTGGTGCATCGGATTGATAAAGATACAACGGGTTTGATGGTGATTGCTAAAACCGATTTTGCGATGACTCATCTCGCCAAACAGTTTTTTGACCATACAGTAGTTCGTCGGTACCATGCGTTGGTGTGGGGCGATTTGAAGGAGGAAGAAGGTACGATTACAGGAAATGTAGGGCGCAATTTGCGCTATCGACAGGTGATGGACGTTTTTCCAGAAGGAGATAGGGGCAAACATGCGGTAACGCATTACAAAGTCTTAGAAAGATTTGGGTATGTGACTTTGGTGGAATGTCGCTTGGAAACTGGAAGGACGCATCAGATTCGGGTACATTTTAAGTGGCTCGGACATCCGCTCTTCAATGATGTAGCGTATGGAGGTGATAAAATTATCAAAGGTACGGTTTATACCAAATACCGACAGTTTGTAGACAATGCTTTTAAAATCATCACCAGACATTCACTTCATGCCAAAGTTTTAGGTTTTGTCCATCCAACAACTAAAAAGGAACTGTATTTTGAATCGGAATTGCCTGAGGATATGTTGGGTGTGATTGAAAAATGGCGGAAGTACATGAACGGTGTGAAGTTGTAATTTTCCCAAGAAATAAACAAAAACTCACAGTAACGATTAAGAACCATCTAGATTAATCACACAACCTCATTTACAATAAAATTCAGCAAAATTTACCAACAATTTATTGATTTTGCCAACAGATATAACATTTTCTCTATCTTCGTTGTTAAAGGTTTATTAAAAATTAAAATACAGAATTGACTCGATGAAATTATCCAAAACCCCTCTCAGCATTCGAAAAGAACGTGAATTGAATGATCTGAAAAAGCAGTTGAAGAAAACCAAAACACAGTTGAAGCGCAGCACTACACGCCTCACTAACCTTCAAAAAGGCATTACCAAATTGCAGCAAAACATAGCCAATGAAATGCTGCAAAATCAAGAAAAAATGAAGGCTCTTCGTGAAGAACTATTGGCATTGTTGAAGAAAATAATGGCTTCAAAAAAAGTGGATAAAGAAAGCCGAGCGCAAGCCAAAGAACTTTTCAAAGAACTGGGGGAACTTGATGATACTGTTCCCAATATGGAAGATTTTGAAGGAGGGGATGAAAGTGAATATGAAGGAAGGGGAGGACGTTTTGCCTTCTTTGAGCAATTTAGAGCCGAAACACCCAAAGAAGAGCAGAGGAGTATTCGCAAGGTATTTATCAAACTTGCAGCGAGATTTCACCCCGACAAAGCAAGCACGCCGCAGGAAGCAGATCGTTTTCACAAGATTATGCAGCGAATCAATACTGCTTATGAACGCAATGATATTCTGACCTTATTGGATATGGAAGCTCAATATGCCGATTATCAAAAAGAGGAGGTGAACAATGAAATTGACGAATCGGCGATTGTGAGTTTACTCGACCAAGAAATTTCAAAAGCAGCTATTGAACTGGATTTATTAGAAGGGCAGTTGAACCGAGTGAAAGCAGAAACAAAAGATTTGAGGGCTTCAGATGCGGGTGAAATGCACCGAGAAGCTACCCGCGCTAAAAAATATGGCGTTGATTTTGTGGCGGATATGAAGGAGCAAATGGAAAGTGCAGTTGAGCAACTGATCGCAGTGAAAGGAGTCATGGAAGAATTGTTGAAGAAAGGAACGCTTACCAATGAAATGCTAATCAAAGCAGGCCTGATACCTGATCTTTCGATGTTTTTTGATGAGTTTGATGACGAAGATGATGAGTACGATGACGACGATGACTTTTTTGGAGATATGGACACCAAAGATTTACAAAAAATGTTTAAGGATATGTTTGGACTTTAGCAATGAGTGGTGTTAGCCTCTTTGGGCTGATAAAGAAAGACTTCGGAAGTTTTTTATAAAAGATTTACAATTAGTAACATAGCCTCTTGATTCTTTAGGAGGCAAACTTCCGAAGTCGAAGCTCAATTTTTATCAGAAAGTAAAAGATGCTCCAAAACTTGGTAAAATTGGTAGCTGATTGATTCGGTCGTACCGAACACGGTCAAAGTAAAATATATTTCGTCGGTCGTAAATATTGGTGACACTTCCCGATAATTCTAAGATAGAATTTACCCCCACTGAAAACTGCTTCTTCAAAGACAAATCCAAACGGTGATAGTCTGGCAAACGACCGCCATTCAGTTGATCATCGAATATAATTCCAAGATTACCATTTTCTTCTGTAATGTTTACGTCAATACCCGTACTCAAAAAATTGAGGTCTTCGTAGAAACCTTGTGTTTGAGTGAAAGGAAAACCTGAACCATAATTCCACCGCAAACTCACTTCCCAATCTGTATTTTTTCCAAAACCGTAACTACTTAGGAAATTGAGGTTGTGGCGGCGGTCAAAGTGAGGATTGTAGATTTGTGTGCCATCATCTCTTGTTACCTCACTTAGCGAGTACACCAGCCACAGAAATAGATTCTTGTGATCGTATTTCAACAAAAAATCTACCCCAGTAGCACTTCCTGTTTCGATGATGTAATTGGGATCATTGCCAAACAATTTATTGCGGTTCACATTCGTCAATTGGGTGAAATCTTTGTAGTATCCTTCCACATTCAAAGACAAATTTCTGGTGAGATCGAATTCGACTCCTCCAATGGCATGAACTGCAGCCTGCAAATTGTCGCTTGCCCGATTTCCTTCTGTATCAAAAATGGCAGTTTCGGGTGCAGACAAAAATCCAGTAAACAAGTTCACCACATCACGGTCGGACTTTGTGCTCATAAAATTTTGTGTATAAACTCCACCCGCCAATTTGAAGCGTAGGTCGCTCGTTGCATTGTACTTCAATCCAAAGCGTGGCTCAAATTTGAACTGGGCTGCCGAAGCATAATAATTCACCCGAATACTGGGTTCTATCACCAATTTTTCTTTGATATTTGCCTTGTATTTTAAATAGCCACCAATCTCGGTCGTATTCTGATTTTCTTCAATTTTGAAGCCCAAAGGATTGATAAATTCAAATGTGGTAGAATACCCACTCACTTCAATACCATAGGTCAAGTCGCTGCTATTGGGCAAAAAATAATTGAAGTTGATACCTCCATTGAAGCCCCCAATAGAACTTTTGCGAGGTTGCCCATCGGCTTCTACCAAGCCGATATTGTAATCAGACACAGACAAGAAACCATCCAAAATCATTTTGGATTGGCCTGGAATCAATACAAATGTAGAACCTACGCCCGTAGCATCCCAACTAAAATCCGACTGTTCTGCAAACTTGGCATCGTCTCCAAATCGAAAGCCTGAAATATTGAATTTGCTACCATTATCGGTATTGAAGGATACCTTTCCGTAAATATCGGTGAAGGTGTAAGGCAGACCCGCTGTGTCAATGTAAGAATAAAAGGTTTTTGAAGTTTTATCCAAATAAGACGTTTTGAGCGAGAGGATATAAGAAGCACTCACTCCGACTCCTCCTTCCTTCAATTTCATCAAAGGTCCTTCCAGAATGGCTTTGCTCAAAAAAGTATTGGAGGCAATTTTACCTGTATGGCGGTTTTTGTTACCGTCTTTTGTCGTCACATCTATCACCGCCGATATTCGACCACTGTATTCAGCATTGAAGCCACCTGTCATTACCTCCACGTTTTTGATAAGGTCGGTTTCAAAAACAGAGAACAAACCGATGGAGTGAAAGGGATTGTAAATGGTAATACCATCTAATAAGACCCTTGTTTGAATCTGTGAACCTCCCCTAATATACAATTGTCCACCTTGATCTCCCGTAAAAACTACTCCAGGCAATACTTGTAAATACTGCGCCAAGTCGGGATCTCCTCCAATAGCAGGAATTTTGGTGATTTGTTTTGGGGTGATTTTAATAACAGAAGTACGTACTTCTGTCTGTGCCTCTTGTTTGGCTGCACCTACTTCAAAAACATCCAGCATAATATTGCCTTTGGAAATGAATAGTTTTTCATTGAGGATTTGGTTGGCCCTCAACGTCACTTCAACTTTTGTGGTATCATATCCAAGGGCGGTACTCATAAGCATGTAAGTGCCTTCTGGGACTTTATTGATACTGAAAAAACCATTGATGTCGGTTGCGGCGCCATAAGTAGTTCCTTCCAAAAAGACATTGTTAAAGATCATTGGTTCGCCCGATTCTTCATCGTAAACAAAACCCCTGATAATGCCGTCTCCACCTTGCGCCTTCAACAATGAAGGTATACTCATCAAAGTCAATAATAGGATAAAAATGTAGGGTCGTAGTATTTTTTGCATGAAATTCAAATGTTTGTGGTTAGAGGGAATAAGCGTCAACCTGCGTCCTCCAAAAAATAGATGCAAGATTAGGGAAATTTGGTTGGATATTCACTTAATGAATGTTAAGAAATTATAAGGCTCGCAAGATATTTGACAATGCTATCATTTGTGAAACACATTAAAATAGAACAAAACCATTTTTGAAGCCACAAAAAGCTAGATATATGTGACAAATGAGGAAAAAGAAGGTATTTTTGTAAAAATGCTACCTTATTTTTACGGCTGCTACAATTGAAGCCAAATTCGGGCATTTTTGATTTATTCTCATTTTATTTTCATTTTTTATGCACGCATTAACAGGCTTAGACGCATCTTTCCTATATCTCGAAACACCCAATGCTCCCATGCACGTTGGAGGATTGGCCATCATTGAAGGTTCGCTTGAATTTGAAACCTTTCGTGAGGTTATCCGCTCACGATTGCACCTTGTTCCCTCCTTTACCCAACGTCTTGTTCAAGTTCCATTGAGCTTGGACTATCCTTATTGGATTGATGATCCCAACTTCAATTTGGATTGGCACTTACACCATACGGCCCTTCCTCAGCCAGGTGACTGGAAACAACTCCGAAAATTAGCCTCTCGCTTGTTCAGTCAGCCCTTGAACCGCAATCGCCCACTATGGGAAGTAGTATTCATTGAAGGAATCAACAATATTCCACAAGTGCCTCCAGGTTCGGTGGCGATTCTCAGCAAAATACACCATGCTGCAATTGATGGTGCATCGGGCGTAGATATCAACAATATCATTTATGATATGACTCCTGAACCTCGAAAATTTCCGCCTCCTCCTGCCAAAAAAATCGAATCTGTACCAAGTGATTTAGAATTGGTCAGGCGAAGTGCGGTGAACTTTGTAAAACGTCCCTTCAAACTCCCCAAATTGTTGTTGGATACAGCTACTTCAACGGTTAAAGCTGGCTATCTAACCAGAGTACGGAGTGCGCCCATGCCAACACTTCCTTTCACTGCTCCTAAAACCATTCTCAATGGACCTGTTTCGGCTGATAGGATTTGGGATACGTCTCTATTGTCTTTGGATCGTGTGAAAGCCATCAAAAATGTGATTGAAGGAACGACTGTAAATGATGTGATTTTGGCGGCTTGTGCAGGAGCATTGAGAAGATATTTGCTTGAAAAAGATGCGCTTCCCGAAAAACCTTTGATAGCAATGGTGCCAGTTTCTACCCGTACTACTGAAGAAAAGAATACGATGGGTAATCAGGTTTCCTCCATGTTTATTCCTTTGGGAACGGATATTGAAGATCCGATTGAACGCTTGAAGCACATCAACGAGCATACGCAAAGTGGAAAAATCGTGCAGCAGGCTGTTAATGCAAAATCATTGGTGGAATACAGTGAATTGATTCCATTTGGTTTGGCAGGTACTGCAGCACGTTTGTACAGCCGAGCGAATCTATCAAAACTGCATAATCCTGTTTTTAACTTAGTCATTACCAATGTCCCAGGGCCGCAAGTTCCCATTTATATGGGTGGTAAACAATTGTTGACGAGCATGGGTATGGCTCCAGTAATGGATGGTATGGGCTTGTTGATTACTGTTTTGTCTTACAACGGTGTGATTTCTTTGAGTCCTGTTTCGGCACGCAATATCATGCCTGATATGAGTAAATTTACCCGCTACCTGCGAGAAAGTGCCAACGAATTGGAGGCTGCAGTATTGGCTTCGGATGAAGCAAAAGAAGCGGCTGCAAACGTGGATAAATTAGCTGACATCACACCTATTTTTCAGTTTATGGCAACTTATGTGGCGAAAAATCCAGAAATGAAATTCCCCGCAAATGATGTCTATCAATTTGAAATAACGGGCGAACAAGCTCAAAATTGGGTTTTTGACCTGCAAAGTACACCGCCTCGCATTTATGAAGACCAGATTGAAGATGCAAAATGTACTTTGACGATGAAGGACAAGCATTTTGCGGCAATGGCTGCGGGAAAATTGAAAGGTACTGCTGCTTTTATGCAGGGTAAAATGAAGGTGAAAGGGGATGTGAATGCTGCAATAAAATTTGGGAAGGTTTTGGAGATGTTTCCTAAAAAATAAATCACAGATTTTTTGGATTTTGCAGATGGGTAATTGAAAGGCAATTTTTTAATAAAATGGCAAAATATGTTTTTTGACTTGAAACGGTGTTGGGTTTATCCGATGAATTAGCAATGCTATTAAGAACAGAATGTGATTACTTGATGCGGAAACTAAATCTGAGTAATCTGCCCATCTGCAAAATCTGCTATGTAAATTTATTCTTCAACCACATAAATCGGCATACTTCGTTCTACACCCTTATTGTCATCATTGATAAAGGAAGGTTCTTGTAGTTCGTTTTTGAGGCTACGTACCATATCTCTCACACTCGTAGTCACATAGTCTGAAAGTTCTTTTACCGTCACAATTCTATCCCCATTTCCGTCTGCTTTTCCGTTCTTCATTCCATCAATTAACGCTTTGGTAAAAGCGCCATTGTCCCAAGTATCATCTTCATACGATAGTTGATTTTGGCTACTTGAGGTGAATGTCAGACTGATATTTTGTTTCTGACTAACCTGCCTTATAGCATCATTGATGTCCATCATATCGCCACGTGCACCTCCGCTATGGCAAGCATCAATGAATATTATTTTTTTACAATCTATGGAGGTCAATTGAGCGGTAATATCATCTTTGAAGGACACAGAAGTGGATCGGCGGCGAAGTGGATTGTAATCGCTGCCATGAATTCGGAAATCTTCCCCTTCCATAAATCCATGTGAAGAAACAAACAACAGCATCATGTCGCTGGAATGCACGTCTTGATTGTATAAGTATTCTTCTATCATGCCCCTAATCTCATTGGTAGTTGCCTTTTCTCCCGTCAATTTTTTTGAATACACATGAGCGAAAATTTTATCATTACCTTCTCCTCCTTGGTCTTCAAATATTGTTGCAAAATCATTTGCATCCTTTTCGGTATATTTTAGATTGATTGTCTTGGGGCCAATAGATAGTACATGTAAATCGGGTTTGCGTTGAGAATAAACGACTTCTAATTCCTTAGAATACTCCGATCCTGCTTCATTGTTTACCCTCACTTTTATATGATTGATTTCTGGATTCAATTTGATGGTATTGATGTAGGTAAACAGTTGTTGATCTCCTGTCATTTTTGGAGCTTCGGCCTTATAATTGGCAGGTAATCCATTGATATATACCGTAAAATCGTTGGTGGTTAGCTTGTGAGATGTATAAACCTTGAGTTTAATGGTAATCAATTCATCATCAGCAAACATTTTCTTATCGGGTAATTCATCAGGATTGGGGCTTAACCAAAAAATATTTAAATTTGGATTGGGTTGAGTTGAAGTAGTTTCTTGTTCTTTGTTGGAGTTATTATCTACGACTGTTTTTTCTGCAATCGTTTCTTGTTCTTTGTTGGAGTTATTATCTACGACCGTTTTTTCTGCAATCGTTTCTTGTTCTTTATTGGAGTTATTATCTACGACCGTTTTTTCTGCAATCGTTTCTTGTTCTTTATTGGAGTTATTATCTACGACCGTTTTTTCTGCAATTGGTTCTTCTACAGTGATTGGTAGCCCAAGTTGTGTCTGAATCCGTGCTACATAACCTTTCACTTCGCCATCATTAGGATTGAAGTCTGTCAATAATTTTTTGTAGTCCTCCAAAGCACCTTCTAAATCTGTCATTCTCCATTTTAAAGAGGCACGGTTGAAGTAAGCCAGTTCTGACTTAGGATTTAATTTGATTGCCTTATTATAATCTTGCATGGCCTTCGTATAATCAAATCTGTAAGATTGATACAACATTCCTCTGTTTTGATACGGCATTGCATAATCAGGATTTACTTCAATGGCTTTATCGTAATCGCTGAAAGCCTTTTCGTTATCACCAATTATTTGATAGGCTTCTCCACGAAAATTGTAGGCAAGGTCAACGGATTCTTCGTTTGCATCAATCACCTTTGTCAATAATTCAATGGCCAAATCGTATTTTTCGTTATTATAAGCATCCAGCCCTTGTTGATAAATATTTTGTGCATTGGCGGATAAGCCCATCAACAATATGAATAAGATGGCGAGCAAGTTCTTCATGACCTTCAATTTTTGTACAAATAATTGATTTACTGTCTTTTAATTACTTCTGATTTGATTTCTATGTCTTTCACTTCAACGGCTTGGTTACTATGCACTTTCGCAAAATTTTCAATTACGTATATGGGTAAATTATCGCCCACTCCTTTACTGCCATTGTTGATAAAGGACGGTTCTTGCAGTTCATTTTTAAGTGTACGTACCATGTTTTTCACACTTGCAGCTACATAGTCAGAAAGTTCTTTGATTGTCACCACTTTATCTCCATTTGTGTCTGCTTTTCCACGTTGCATTCCGTCAATCAAGGCTTTGGTGAATGCACCATTATCCCAGCTATCATCTTCATATGAGAGCTGGTTTTGACTACTTGAAGTGAGTGTCAGGTTGATATTTTGTTTTTGGCTGACCTGTTTGATAGCATCGTTAATGTCCATCACATCTCCACGGGCACCTCCACTATGACAGGCATCAATGAATATTATTTTTTTACAGTCTATGGTCGATAAATGTGCTGTTACATCATCTTTGAAGGATATAGAAGTCGAACGACGGCGAATCGGATTGTAGTCGCTTCCTTGAATCCTGAAATCACCATCATCAATAAAACCATGAGAGGCCACAAACAACAACATCATGTCTTTGGGTTGAACATTTTGGTGGTATAGGTATTCTTCCAACATTCCCCTTATTTCGTTAGTCGTTGCAGCTTCACCTGTCAATTTCCTTACATATACATTCGCAAAAATCTTATTTTCTTCTGGGCCTGCTTGTCCAATAAACATATCTGCAAAGTTCTCGGCATCTTTTTGTGTATATTTTAGATTGATTGCTTTTGGACCGATAGAAAGTACATGTAAATCGGGTTTGCGTGGGTTGTACATCACTTTTAGTTCTCCTGAAAACTTCGTGCCTGCACCATTCTTTACTTCTACTTTAATAAAGTTGAGTTCTGGATCTAATTTGACTGTATTGATATAGGTGAAGTGATGCGGTCCACCTGTAAGTTGTACTTCGTTGAATTTTGAAGATTTAGCGGGTTTTCCGTTGATGTATATCGTAAAATTGTTTGCAGCAAGCGGGTGAGAAGAAAGGGCTTTTAGTTTAATGGTCATCATTTCATCCTCAGCATACATCCCTTTTTCGGGCAATTCATCGGGATTGGGGCTAAACCAAAAAACATTCAAGTCGGCATCTTCGTGTACTTCATTTTCTTCTGAATGAGGTGTATTCTCAGTATTTGTGATTTTTGTAGTGATGGTTTCATAGTCTATAAGAGGCTTTGCAGATACTGTTTTGTCATTGTTTTGAAGATTTGATGCATCATTCCCTCCAACTTTTGTATCGGCAACTGTGCCTGTTTTACTTTGAATATTTGCTATATAATTCTTTACCAAGTCATCATTGGGATTAAAATATTTCAAAATAGTGTTGTAATCTCCCAATGCTCCTTTCAAATCGCCCATTTTATACTTCAATGCCGCCCGTTCAAAATAAGCTTGTTCATACTTTGAATCCAATTTTATTGCCATAGTCAGATCTTTTAAGGATCCTCCATCATCATTCAAGTAAGAATTTCGCAAACAACCTCGGTTGAAATAGGCAGTGGCATTGTTGGGATTTGCTTCAATGGCTTTATTGTAATCCTCCAATGCTTTGTTGTTTTTACCGAGCATTTGGTTGGACTTTCCTCTATAAATATAAGCAGCATCTATAAACCCTTCATTTGCTTCAATCACCTTTGTTAACAATTCGATAGCATCTTTATAATCTTCATTGTTATATGCCTTAAACCCTTGCTGATATAGCCCCTGAGCTTGGGAATATACCGCAAATAGTAGCATCAAGAATATGATGAAGAGTAAGTTTTTCATGGCATTTTTTATTTAAAATCACAGTACAAAATTACACTGCCTGTAAACGTAAAATTATTTATTTTCTTGCTCCAGTTTTGCTTTTAAGCGTTTGGCATTCTCATTATTAGCATCCAACTGCAATATTTTATCACAGTCTTTCATCGCTTTTTCCAAATCCCTCATTCTGTAATACAAGACCGCTCTGCTTTCATACGCTCTTGCATAAGATGGATTGAGGCGTATGGCTTTATTGAAGTCAATAAGTGCTTCATTATACAACTTTGAATTTTGTTTAGAAATGCCTCGATTGTGATGAGCAATATAGCTATCTTCCTCTAATTCAATCGTATGGTCGTAGTCTGCAATTGCAGCAGCGTAATCACCCAAAGCATGGTAACACATTCCTCTATAGTTAAAAGCTTTTTCTGCATTGCCTTCATCCGCTTCAATAATGATGGTGAAATACTGAATAGCACTCACAAAATCAGATTGTTTGTAGGCAGCTACGCCTCCCTGAAAAGCAGATACAGCTGCTCCAATATCTTTATTGGATAGCTGTTGTTCGTTTAAATCAGGGACAAGTGTTATCTTTTCTTCGTTTTCCAAATCATCTTCTTGTACAATTTCTTCTTCATTTGCAGTATTGACTTCATCCTCAACTTTGCTTTCTTGTTCATCTACTTCATCACTCTCCGCTTTGGTTTCTTCTACTTCACCCGTATCTTCTCCCATGATGTCTTCATCTTCTGAATCCAGAGGAGATTTTTGCAGCGCATAGTATGATTTTCCTATATAGGTATAGTTTTTTTCATTGGATTCATCTGATGACTCGATAGCATTTATAAAATGTTCCAAAGCTTCCTCGTATAAACCTTGTTCATACGCATCCACACCTTTCTCATAGAAACTTTGAGCATCGTCATTTTGCGCTTGCAAATACACAGGATGCAAAGCAATAAAAATCACCACAAAAGAGAAAAATAGTGTTTTCATTGAATAAACTTCTTCTTTACCAATCTTCTGCTACTACTCGAAGAACCAAAGGTACAATCGTACCGCCACTTGTAGAGTTAGAATCAAAATGAATCGTTTCCGCACCATATTGAATATCCGATGAAGGAATCAATCTGTCTCGCAATACAGTTTGTAGGCGGTAAGCCATATCCCCCGACGAATTTTTTATATTTTCGATAATGAAAGGTAGATTGTTAATTCTTTCAGCCGAAAACAACACACAAAGGTGATCTGCGCCAGGGTTTGCAATTCCTAAAGCCGTATTTTTGTTGGGTATCACAATTTCGGCACCGCTTACCGTAATCAAAGCAGACTCATTGATACCTGCAAACTTAGAATTCAATGCTTCTTGTCGAGGCCAGTGTATGTGGGACATATTCTGAGCATCAATACTAAAAATATAGACATACATATCCTGTATCTCATTGCTGGCATAAATCTGAAACGATTGTCCGACTTCCCAATCTTGTTTCTTTAGTTCATAGTGCATACCGTCCAAATAAGCTTCTGCAGTATTGAAAATAGGCACATTGCGATTGAATCCTGCCAAATACTTAAATTCAAAACTACCCGAAAGACTGATAGGGATGGCTTCTGGAACAATTTCTTCAAAAGGATCTACTTCTACTATTTCATCAGCATCAAAAACTTCCTCCAACGAAACTTCTTCTGAAACCATATCTCCCTCAGAAGTATTAGAAGGAGTTTGTTGTTCTTCAAAATCAGCAACTACTGCTTCGTATTCTACAGCCTCATCTTCTGTAAGGGGTTCAGGAGCAAGCACAGGAATATCTACATCTTCAATATCGTTTTTTACAACATAGTCCTGAAAAGTTTTGACTTTGGTTTGTGAAGCAGGTTTGAGAAACAATTGGTAGGCATATTTGCAGTTATTCGCAAAATACTTGTACTTAATTCGTACAAAACCATCATCAGCCCAATCTTTTCCCCAACTGTTCATTACTTCAAAAGCACCTTCGGCTTCATCATAACCGACCACGACCATTGCATGACCGCCCATCGGGGTAGTATTCCCCAAATCTGGCCACCAAAACTTAGAACCTCTTCTCAGGCGTGCAAAATTCTTGCGAATGTTTAAGCCAATAATCACAGGTTTGCCTTGTGCCAAACTTTCTTTGACCCGCAGCACCTTCAATTTTGGTTCTGCTTCTGATTCGAATAGGGTCATGTAGTCCGAAACTTTGTACTTTTTGGCATACTCTTGAATCGTAGATTCTGGATTGCGCTGACAGTTGTTGACATCACGGTCAAAATCCCTTGCATAACAATCCCCTTTACTTGATAATAGTTCAATGGCATCACTAATACGAGAGCCACCTGCACAATCTCCCACTTTGATTTGATTGTAGACAAACAAAGCCGAGTGGGCATTTTTGGTAATCATGCGTTTGTCAGTCCAACCATTCTCGATGGCTTGTTGAATTGTCAAAGCACCATACCCTGTAGCCCAGCCTACACAAGAGTTGATTTCACCTTGATTTCCCACCATTGGACAATAAGGTTTCAAATCTACTTTGAGCGGAAGTTCGGTAAATCTCTCAGAATCGTAGCGTGCTCGACGGGGTTTAGACTCATAAATTTGATCTTCTTTGGTATCCAAAATAAGTCCTGTTGGAAAGTCTTTGAAATCACCCTCATCATCATCACTTTGAGCCACTGCAATGTCGCAACAAAAGACACTTATAATCAGCAGAATACCGAATAAATAGGGCTGAATCCTGTTGATACTACCAATCCCAATCCGTGTCATTTGTATTTGTATTTGAGTTATCGTTAGTATTGTTATAGTCAGACCCACCATTTTGATCATAGCCACCAGTGTTGTCATAACCGCCTTGGTTTTGGTTGTACTGGTCGGTGCCGTTTTGGTCAAAACCACCATTATTAGTGTCCGTACCTATTTCATTCCAATCTTTAAATTCATAAGGATCTACAAAATTTTCTTGTAAATAGCCGTCAGTGAACTGTTTGGACTGAACTTTTAGAGAAAGATACTTTCCGACTAATTCAGAAGTAGCACCAATCAATTCGGTGATAAGTAACAATAATGGATTCCCATCAATTTCGTCGCCAGTCACATCTCTCAGGGGTTGTTGGAAGTTTTCGGCATAGAAGTCATTCAGATTGTCTAATTGGACTTCCATATTGTTGCCATACATTTCGGGGAATTTCTCAACGAATTTTCGTTTTTTTGGATCGGTTAGGTCTTTTTTAATCTCGTATAATACCTTGTCAAACTCACGTTGGGTACGGGCATATCCTTGCTCAACGGTTTTTACATCAGCAGGATTGTACAAGTCGGCTTTTTGCTTGAATTCCATCACCGTACGTTCTGCTTCATCTCGCATTTCAATATATTTTTTCATGAATTTGGTATCCAAGAATTGATCGAGGGCTTCGTCGACTTTCTTTTTCTGTGCATAAGTAGGTGTAGTAGTGAAGGTTATTACTAAAAATAAGCTAAATAGTGCAAAAATTATTGCTCTCATTGTTGTAAGGTTTTGAGGTTTGAATAATATTGGTTTAATGTTTTCTATCACATTAGACGAATTTGAGTGGGCATTTCGGACAAATAATTGGCATTAATTTAAAAAGGTTAAGAAAAATAAATTTTTTATTTCGGTTCATGGTAAAAAAGTAAGTAGGAGTGGTTGCTATGTATCGAAATAGGATTTCTTCACATATAAGTGCCAGCTCCTACTTTTATTAAACCATTAAAACCTCTTTTTATAAATTGTTGTAAAGCATTGCAGCAGCATTAAGCACTGCAATACTTCTTATTGATTCCTATTATTTTTTAGTCCTTGTAAGTAGTGAATGCAAAATACTGTTGATAATGGTATACTACTTATTAATTTGAATGAGAGGTTGTTGTATTATTATCTTCAAAGAACATCTAAATAACACCCACAAAATTATTGCATTTTACTCACTTCATCAAACCAAAAAAGTCAAAAAGATTGGAGTCTAAAGATTTTTTTGTAATGAAAAATATTCATTATCAATAGATTAGTGTTTGTTGGCTTTGCAATTGAAGTGTTGTAATTTTATCAAAAATAGCTTTTTTTTTCTGATTATTGTAGCAATTTTTTCTTCAATTTAATAGCCAAAAGTGTGAGGTTTGTATTTGATAATGCCTGCACCCTCATTCTGTCTATCTCTTAATGTATATCTTTTGAAGGATGTTACCGTTGCCGCTTATTGTTCCTACTTTTTAATTAGTCAACGAGTAAAATACGCTTTTTCTGACATTTTAACAAAAGAAAAAACACAAATTGAGAATTTTTTGGGCATTTTTATGGTTTTTATCTTGGAAACCTTTTTATCTGACCAAACAAAACCTTTCTACTATGAGAAAAGTACTTCAATTTTGGTGTTTTTTCAGCCTCTCACTCTGCTTTCATCCTCTCAATGCTCAAAACTCCTCCCTTATTGAACTACTCGAAGAACTTGAAGAAAAGCTTCTAGAACTTCAAGAGGAACAATCCTACGATAACAATTATTATGATACAGATTACTACAATACCGAACCAGAACAAGACAATAATTACAACTCCAATGAAAGTGCACTTAAATATGTAGGCATTCCCAGCGAAAAATTGAACTACATAGCTTCTGCTCAAGAAAATTCGCAATGGTGTTGGGCGGCTTCTATTCAAATGATTTTCAACTACTATGGAGTCGATATCACCCAGTCACAAATTGTATCTCGCACCTATGGGACTGATTATTGGGGCAACCTTCCTGATTGGCCAGCCAGTTTCCAAACTATTCATGCCAACCTCAACAATTGGAGTATTGACAACAATGGACAGTATTATGAAGTAAGTGCCGAAATGGGTATGGGGACTCCAACTCCTGCTTTTTTGGTGGAAGAACTCAGCAATAATAGACCTGTTATCATTGGCTACAATACAGGTCAAGGTGGTCATGCAGTGATTGTGACAGCAATCAGCTATTATCCTACTGCTTACGGTCCACAGGTGCAAACAATCATAGTACGGGATCCGTGGCCCAGTTATAGCAACCTTCAATCACTGGGTAGAATAGAATATGATGCACTTTCATTGGCAACTAATACACAAGCTTATTGGTCGGTGAGGATAAAGAGATAGGCCATGAAATGGTGTGTTTTTGTTAAAACTATAATTAAAACACTTTTTTCGGTTCATTTTACTAAAAAAAACAGCTGTTTTTTGCGTATTTTTTATTATCTTTGAAACTCTATGAGTGAATAGAATTTTTTCAAAATTTTAAAAGGATAGCAAAATGAATAACATACAATCATTAGAACAAGTAATGGACAACCTTCAAAGTAGAGGTTATGTAGAATCTCTTGCTTGGGTAGGTGATAAACTCAGAATGGGAGGCATTATGCTAAACCCCAATCAGGTGAAAGTCATAGGCACTTACGACATTGAAGAAAATAGTTTCTCAAAAGTATTTGCATTGACTACTGATGCTGGCGAACAGGGTTATTTGATTGACCTCGGCGGCAAATTTGAAAAATATTTATTGAGTTGATATAATTCACTAGAATTGAAGTTACTGAAAAAATAACGGTTAGACTACACCAGTCAGCCGTTTTTTTTTGTCCAAAATCCAATAACCCTTATCACTTATAAAACCGTGCTTGCTTGATGTAAATCTTTCGTTCACTTACATCAGAATCCACTTTAAACTCAATGTCCAACCCGAAATCTTTCTCCGTACAATTGCAATTGTGTGGAACGTGCTGATAAAAGTACTTCTTCAATGCCAAGCAGTAAGCCCCCAATTCCATCAACTCTTCATTGGTCATCACCGTTTCACCATTCAGTTCTGGAATATTTGAAAAAGTTAGGTACTCAGCCATGAAATTCTGACCAGGAACAATAGACCAAGTCAACAACATAATTTGATCATTTAGGATACCAGGTTCTGGAAAAACGATGCTGTACTCTTTGTACTGAACATTGATGATAAAGCCAGGATTTGAATTGTACAAGTTTTTAGTAACAACCACTCCATTCGCATCTTCATCAGGAAAAGAGCGATGCACCAAAATTCCCATGGCACAAGAAGTATGTGCGATTTTGTAGTAACTCCGCTCCTCAAATGCCCGCCAATTCCATAAACTCGCCCATACTTTTTTGATGGCTCTATCAATGGTTTTCTTAGAATCGTCCACCTTTGCAGAATAGGAGTCATACAAACCTGCACCCGAAAAAGACTCCAAATCTTCGGCATTGGTAGAAGATCGAAAGCGAAAAGCAGGGAAATCTGCAAAGTTCTTGATTTTATCTTTCACCAAATTTCGCAAGACAGGATTCAAAGGATAATCTTCAATTCGCTCCTGCAAATCTTCGAGTCTTGCTTTTCGAATTGCAGGATACTGAATGAAATCTTCATCTTGCAGCATATCTTCAATAAATACGTCTAATCCCGCATCTTTCAGGTGTTTATTGTAGTAATAAAACGGAATCGCAAAGGAGGATTCAGGTGTTGGAATTGGTTTTTCATTCAAGGAAACATTGAGTATTTCTGCAAAATTAGCTGCTTTTCCTCCAATGATATCCAAGTACGTATAATCAGCTGTTTCTAAGTCAATCAAGCCTTCAACGCTTGTATTTTTTGGCAGCACTATCACCTTTTGCGGTTCGTTTTTTTCCCAGAAAGCAGTTGCTTCTGCCAACGTAGCGGTTCTGATTTCAAAAGAATCAGAGCGAACTTTGAGGTAAACCAGTTCTCCTAAAAAAGAATCCAAAAGCTCATTTTCCCAACCATCCCGCAAAGCCATGTTGGGGGTATTTCGGTTGTGACTCAATACATTGATGTGGCTCAAAGGAGTTTGAAATTCTGTGGTGATGATGCCAGCCACAACAGAAACGTCATTGGGAATACCGTTGAGCAATATGATGTCGTGTCGTCCCAAATAGGTGTCCTCCAAATCCTTCAATTCCACTTTGTTCAAATATCCATAATTCTCCGCCAAATTCAATGCTTGGTAATTTTGTCCTTTGTAGAGTTCTTCGGAAGTTATTTTGGGAACTTCACATTCATTGAATTCCAGCCGATTAGCAAACAAGAAGAGTTTGCCCTCCAAATATGAAGTTGCCAATATCTTATCATACAACAGTTGGATGTTTTCACAACTCATCTCATTTGCAGTCACCAAATACAGCACATATTTATCCAAATGTTTGTAGTAATTGAGATTGGCAGGGTATAAAAATCGGTCTTCGTTTTCTCTGTATTGAGTTTGATTGAAGACATTGTTTCCCTGATTGAAGCCCAATTGAGCCTGAGCAAAGGTGAAATGGTATTCATACAGTTCAGAATTGATATAATACATCAACTGACTCTTTGAATTGTACATAATTTTGACCGACTCCACTTGTCCATCGTTGCTCCTTGAAGGAAGCCCACTAATCAACTCAAACGAAACAGGGTCAATCAACTCATTGAGGAAGTGCAGTTCTTCATTGGTTTTTTTGAGAAGGTTGATAGACAAGGAGGTATCTCTACCTGACAACGGAATCCTTCTCGAATAATATCCTTCTTTGCTAAACAGTAGTGTGTCAGCCTTTGAAGGTACAGAAGAACGATGCCAGACTGCTCTTTTATCTGCAATAGTGGTCATCTGCCCATTTGAAAAAGCCTTAAAACTTTGTCTATCAGCCGCAGTAGTAACCCGCAATACATACACACCAAAAGGCAGGTCGGGAAAAAGGTAGCTACCAGTGTTGACAAGTTTTGTTTGTAAATCTACCAAGCGACCATTGATGGAAAAAATTTCCAAGGCTATGTCAAACTCTCCTTCCCAAATCATCGAGTTGTTGTAGAAACGGTAAGTATTTAGAGGATTTTCGATGCTGTCTGTTTCGGTGTTTTTTATCAAAAAATCACCAAAACGATTGCTCATACCTTCAATTGAAGTATGCAATAAACTTACTTTCACTCCAGCGATTGCCTTTCTATTGACTACATCCTGAACATCGCCCTTGTAAATGGCTTGTGCATTTAAAAAGAGAGGAAAACAAAGAAATAGAATGATTTTTAGTATAGACTTTTTCATAACACAATGTCGAAAACGGTTGAGATTAATCCTTGTTCTACCACTTATAGACGAGTGTTGCTGTGTGAAGGGTTGGGTTGAAAAAACCATTTTTTGAAGGTGCTGTTGGGTTTTGGGAGTTTTATTCATTACAGAGTTATTCCCGCTCATACTCTGCCACCAACTCCTCCTGGATAAACAGATAAATCACCGCATTTCTATCGCTTTCATTTGCGACATCCTTTACGAGTCCTGTGTGTTTTACTCACTAAATGACTTCCTTGCGTTAACTTTTTTACATTTAAAAATATTCAGAAGGTGACTTACCATCTACTTCAACGACTTGAATTTTATCTGCATGTAACCAAACAATCTTCCCATGTTTATCGCAGGCACATACAACTTTGGCATCGCCATTTTCGGTATCAGCCAACAAATTCCCTAGAAACCAATTTGGTTTTTTGGATTGAAACATTCCATACCCACTTCCCAAAAGAATGTATTTTTCAGAAGTATCTATGTTTTTTATAAATATTGCCATGTGCTTTTGGTTGATTTTTGCTGTTAAGAAATATACAAAGCTATTTCCTTTTTGGTGATAAAACACTATTTTTAAAAGCGGAATAACTAATTGATCATGAGTTATATTTGTAGCGAAATGTCGTCATAAAAGGAATAAAATGTAGGTAGGCTGAGAATGGTTTTCGTCTGAATTTGTTTAGCAGTGTTTATCTGCTGTGATAATTTTCAAAACTAATGTTTGTTCTATGGGTTCTGCTCCAAGATAGAGTATTGCCTCAGATATTTAGATTTTAATTGTTATTGAATTTCTTCAATTGTCACGAACTCTATTTTTCGTTGATTATCTCCCGTAAACGTTCTGCTTTTCTCATAGTATTTTAGCCATCCAAATTCATAATCATAGGTATGACTTTTTACATCCTTCAAATCAATTCTATTTTCTTTCACCTCTTTCATTAGTTTTTTTCTTTTAGACATCTTTACTTTTTTAGTGCCGTCGCCAATTGCTTGTTTTACCTTTTCCTCATCAAATGTCCTAATATCTTCAATTGAAATAGATTTTTCCTCTTTATTTACTCTTATCGAAACGAGTCCTTTAACAGGAATATCTTCACCACGCACTTGATTTTCAACGGCATCTTCGTAATGAATTACTGTATCGGCAATAAAAGAATTTCCATGATAGAAATGATAGTTCTCAATATCACGAATAAACTCACTCTTCATTTCCTCTGAAAAAATGATTTCCTTCATTAACCCAACAAACATTTCTGCATCTTCTCCTTCTTCTATACCCATCTCTCCATTTTTGACCAACATTTCCATACTGTCATTCACTGTTTGAAGCAGTTCATCTAAGTTAAGCGTGGATTCAAAAACGCCAAACTCATCCGTTTGATACCTCAATTTCATTCCGTTAAACATTTCTTCAAGTCGCTGATCAATTGGGTCTTCTTCTACTTCAACATTCAAGCGATCAACTTCTATCTCCGTGTAGTTCCATTCTACGATATAAGAACTGTCGGTTTGTTCTAATACAGTAATTTCAGCATAAGAAGAAGTGACTTCTTTTTTTACCACCTCTTCGCCCTCATAGGTAATAAAACCTTCTTTTATCACGATTTTCTGAGTGTCACCTTTATTCCAATAAGTAATTACCTCAATTTGTTTAGTATCCTTTTGGAATAAGGATAGAAGGCTGAAAATAAAAAATGTTAAAATATATTTCATGTTAAAAATAAATAATATTTAAACAGTATCAAATCTCTATTGTGATATGGAATTAGAATTTGTTTGATTCCTTTCCATCGCAATCCCCATTTGCTGCATCAAAGTAGTAGCATTCATACTTTTACAAACTCCCCGTTTGAAAGTATAATCAAAAATCATCTGTCCTTCTTTAGTGATTTCCACTTCAAAACACCAATTTTCTACCCGTCCGTTGGTGCTTGTTTCCATCGTACAAAGGTCGAGATCGTGTGTTGCAATAATGCCAACGCCTTTGTGTTGAAGCAGTTGGCGAATAAGTGCCACAGAGCCTTGGTGACGGTCATTGGAGTTGGTGCCTTTCAAGATTTCGTCCATCAAAAAGAAAATCGGCGTTTGTTCGGCTTCCACCACTTCAATAATTTTTTTCAAAGCCTTCAATTCTGCAAAAAACGAAGATTCACTTTCCTGCAATGAATCCTTGGTTCGCATACTCGAATACACTGTGACTACCGAGGTTGCAAAATTTTTGGCACACACAGGCGCACCTGCTACTGCCAAAATAATGTTGATACCCACAGTCCGCAAAAACGTGCTTTTGCCCGCCATGTTAGAACCCGTAATCAAGACAATCTTTTCTTTGGAAGGAACACTGAAGGTATTGGCAACCCGCTTAGCGGGGGGAATCAAAAAATGCCCCATTTCATTGGCCTGCAAGGTAAAATGATGGTCGTGAATCGTGGGTAAAACCCAATCGGGCTGATTGAAGTGCGTGTTCGCAAAACTGCTAAGAGATTCTATTTCGCCCATCACCTGCAACCAAACTTCCATGTTTTGCTGCATCTGTTTTTTCCACAACTCCAATTTTCTACAAAAAAACAATTCCCACAAAAAGAAGGTATTCAAAACAAAATACGCAAACTCGTTTTCCCGCACATTGAGGTTGGAAGCATAGCCGCTCAATTCTCCAATCACCTTGCTAGCCGATTGTCCATGTAGCTGCAATTGTCTTTGGAGTTGATTCAATTTTTCTGCTTCAAAAGTTTCTCCTTCAATAGCTTCAATCAGTTGGCTATAGACTGCAATGAGTTTAGCTTGTTTAGCAGTTGATTCAATCGTTTGAGTGACATACTCAAGCGTATATTTGATGAACCCCAAATTGATAAACCACAAAAAAACTGGTACAGCAAGAGGTACAATGTCTAGGCTGCAAAGAAAGATGCTGATGCCCATCAGAACGGGGAGTACAAAAATCAATATTTCTACAAATCGTTGATTGAGAATAAAGAAAGGTTCTTTGAGCCATTGAAGAATCGCTTCAACGTTTTTGGGCGTATCATCAACGAGCATCCCTTTGGCTCGGTAACTTTGCCGCCAATCCAAGCGTTTTTTGAGGTCGGTAAGAGCCATTTGCCTTTGCAGAATTTCGGATCGATGGATTGGTTTTTTGAGCCAATTTGCCAAAGTTTTACCGCCCGAAACGGTGGAGGTACGGTTCAGGAATTGATATATTGAACGATTGCCGAAAATGTCTAAATCATCTATATAAGGATGGTTTTCTTCCCAAAATTCATTACCTTCTCCAAAGGCTGAAAAGTCGTATTGTAGTGCCTTGATTTCTTGTTGGTTGATGAGGCTGAGATTTTGAAGGTAGTCCCTTTGTGCTTTTATTTTGTCGTGCCATTTGACTAGTATTGCAAAAAATACTATAAATCCTGCAAAAAAGAACAATCCCAATTCTGTGTTTTTGCTGATGAGGTAGATACCTCCAAAAAAACACAATAAGAACAGAATGAGTCGAAAATAACCTATGGCATCGGATTTTTTTTGAAGAACAGTGGCTTGGGCTTCAAATGTTTCAAATCGTTTTTGGTATGTTTGGAGCATGGATTTTCTTTGTCGTTTGCTTGCTTTAAATGAGTGGTTAAAGTCTGCAAACGTTGGAGAGTATGGTTTTGTTTTGGGTATGTATTTTTATGGTACATATAGGCTCTAAGGCACTGCAATTGCAGAGAAAAAACAATCACTAAGGAACGCTAATAAAATAAATCCCGATTTAGATTTTTGTAGTTTCATTTAAGAATGTATCAGAAGGAAGATAATCGACTTTCTATCAAACAGAAAACTACAAAAGTCTTTGTGCCATAGAAGTAAATTGTATTATTAGAGTTTTTAATACACTTTCACCCAGAACACAAAACGCTGCAAGCTTTTCACTTGGTTTTGAAGTGAAGTGCCTTTTAGGTCGCCTCTTTGTGGTAAAACGACCTTGTTGGGGAGCAGTTCAATTAGGTTCAATACATTTCGTGATTTGACTGCGTAAGTAGCATTTTCTGCTTTGGAATGTTTGGCTTTGATGATACCGACTAAATTACCTTCCATGTCAAACAAGGGGCCGCCGCTGCTGCCTGGCTGTACGGGAGCAGACACCTGATAGGTCGATACATCGCCTTTGTATCCTGTATTGGAGCTGATTATACCATCGGTCAATTTTACATCAGTTCCCATAGTTGAAGTAAGAGGATAACCCAAAGTGAAGATTTTCTCGCCTACTTCAGAGAGTGAAGTCCGTAGGCTGAATGGAATGTTTGGAAGCCCTCTGAAGCTGGGGTCATCAATTTTTAAAATGGCAAGATCGTTGATTTCATCGCCAATCATCATTACGGCATTGTAGGTTCGGGTGTGACCGTTTTCTCTGATTTCGACTTCAATGCTGTTTCCTCCTTCTACAACGTGGAAGTTGGTGACCAAATAGCCGTCAGGAGATATAGCAACACTACTACCTGAGGAAATCATTTCCCGCGGAGGTATTAAGTCAGATTTTGGAAAAAGCTTGAAGTATTTGTAAACAATCTCATCTTCATTGGCAAAACTTATGTGTAGCATATTTTTGCTGTCTTTTGACAAATATACATTTTCATCTAGTTTTTTATTTGGAAGATACCAATGTACTTTACAAAAGTTGATTGTACCAGTAGGGTACACTTTTCCCATAAGTTCTCCTGGTTGCCAGTCTTTGTAGTTAGATGCCCCGCTTAAATAAATGATGTCGTAGTTGTTGGATGCATCTCTTATAATAGCTATCGTGTATTTGTTTCGATTTGGAATGCCAAGCATTACTTTTTCATAAATGCCTTCAAGCTCATCAGCAGTGCGATTGTTAAATAAGGTTTCTATATTTTGTTTGGTATAATTGGTGGCATGTGTAGCGAAACTCAATCGGAATCTCTCTTCATAGCCCATTGGTTTGCCGTACATTTGATTCCATACAATTCCTAAATTGGAGAGCAATTCGGCATCGTTGTTTACAACAGCAGGGGATGTGAAGTTGAAAATATGTCCTATGCAGCTTTGAAATTCGATAAAATGATCTGTAAAAGAGCCTTTTACTGGTTTGAAGTTCAATCGAACTTTTGCCATTTCGCACAAAGAAGGAACTGTTGAAAACATTTCTTCTTTTTCCACTGAAGTTGCCGCAACTTTTTCAAAACCAATGCTCTCAAGATAAGTTTTGAAGTGGTCAATAAGAATACCGCCATCTTGTTGATCGACTCTTTGCTGATCTTTTTCGTTGAATTCAATATAGGCGTACCTCACACCACTCAAAAAATCGGAAAATTTCATTTGAGGTGCAGATGGCTGTTGACTTTGAGCGAATGATAATAGACAACAGAATAATAAGCCTACAATTGGGTAAACTTTCTTCATAATGCTTACTTTGCCACTTTACGAATAACAATAATAGAATTCAATGGGCTTGGTAGGGTATGATTCCCATGTAGGCAATTCGAATGTACTCTATCATAATAGTCAGCCAAAATCTAAAGTGAAGATGGAATGACCGCAAAGTAGTAAATCAAATTAAAATGACAATTAAAATGAAAAGAAACACTGATAAACAGGTGTTTGAGAAATTTTAATTGTTAAGATAATTATGGCTGACTACTTATTGATTGTTTTGCCTTCAACTTTCATTACTTTAGTGTTTCGGCTAAAATATGTAACTAGCAAGTTCAAATATAAAAAAGTACGATAGAATGGCCTATTATTTTTTGGACTTAGTTTGAGTCTTGGTAATAAAAGAGAAAATAACAACAAACGGTTCGATATTTATTACGCCTACTACTATTTTCAACAGATATTGTTACAATATTAGTACCGAGATTGTTATTGCATTATCAAACTTGACTAACTCTACTAGAGTATACTTGACTCAAAGCTGTTTTGTTTCAGTTTAAAAGCTATTCGTAGAGAAAAAAAAATATTAATGCCAACTGTGTTAGACGATAAAGATTTTCATAGGTTTAAAAAAGATGTTTTTACCTTTGATGATTGGCAGGAATCAAAAGAACTCGGATTTTAACTTTCTCACAAAAATCGCAACAATAATATGGACATAGACTGGTGGATGTATCCTCTTATCATTTTGGCTGGAGCTTTGGCAGGATTTATCAATACATTGGCGGGGAATGGATCGGCAGTTACTTTGCCACTATTGGTGATGTTGGGTTTACCCCCAAATGTAGCGAATGGAACCAATAGGGTAGGAGTGGTATTGCAGTCGATAACTGCAACATTTGGGTTTCATAAAAAAGGCATGATTCCGAAAGAGGGAATTTGGTGGATGATTTTTCCATCCGTTTTAGGTGCATTGATTGGTGCTAGTATTGCGGTCAATCTAACCGAAGAATCCATGCGGTTGGCAATGGGTTTTTTGATGGTATTTTTATTGATACTGGTATTGCTTAATCCCAAGAAATGGCTAGCAGAATCAGTAGCAGATATGGCTAAAGTGAGAAGCCCTCGCAATATATTTATTTTCTTTTTGATTGGTCTTCATGGCGGTTTTCTGCAAGCAGGTGTTGGAGTGATGTTGTTGGCAGCATTGGTATTGGGTGCGGGCTATAGTTTACGCAATGCCAATGGAGTAAAAATGCTGATTGTATTGGCTTTTAGTTTGCCCGCTTTTCTGACTTTTATTTCGAACGGACAGGTCAATTGGGCTTACGGATTATTGATTGCAGTAGGTCAGAGTTTCGGAGGTTGGTTAGGAGTTGTTTTTGCATCCGATTATCCCAATGCCAATGTTTGGGTGCGAAGGATTCTGATTGTGGTGATTGTGTGGGCGATTGGGAAATTTTTTGGACTATATGATTATCTTAGTTTTGCAGTATAAGGAAAAATGACCCAAAAAGAAATAAATAATCTCCTACAATTGTTGTGTAGTGAAGATGAGAGCAATGTGCTGATGGCGATACAGATTTTTCGGGGCTTCAATAAAATACCCAAATGCCTGCAATTGGCTCTTAGTTGGGCATGTTATTCCGAATATCATCAAGTTCGCATTGAGGCGCAGTCGTTGATGGAAGAGCGTATTGGTAAAGAAATGCTTGCTGAATTGACGAATAGTTTAGTTGTTTTGGTAAAAGGTGACACGGATAAATATATTGTATTCGAAGATCATATTAAAGCTCTAAAACTAAATAACAGTGAAATGCTTCAAGCATTTTATGCACATCGGGATAGTTATGCACGCCTGATAAAAATGAATTCTAACTACTTAAAAATTTGTCTACAAGCAGGTATTTTTTGGATGTATCATGGAAAAAGGTATACTCCCAAAACCCGCATTTTTTTTGAAATGATTCTGCAATCCTATCCAACCCACCCTTATGCACTGTTCTGTTTGGCGCATAATTATCAATGTACTGAGAAACAAAAGAAAAAAGCCCTTCAATATTACCAGCTTTTTTTGAAGTACCACCCAAATGTGACTGCCACCGATTCTATGAAAGAAGTTTACCGCAATGTTTTTTATGTGGATATTGACTTACCGACAACCATGAACGCCTATCAAAACATCGCCTATTGCTATCACTTCTATTTACAGAATAACACAAAAGCCATTCATTACTATAGGAAGGCTAAAGAGTGTATATCTGAAAATCATGCTTTCGCCTTCGATAGTTTTGCAAAACTTTTGTGGACACATAGCAGAAATGCTGCTTTGGCCTTACAAATAGCTCAGGAAGGATTGACGCTTTTGGAGCGAAAAGATTTACCACAAGAACTGTTTTTTGGAATATTATCCTTCACGATTTATAATCGAAAAAGTCGTTTGCGTGAACTAATAGAGGAGATTCAGCAAAATAAATAAAAATGTTTTCCTTTCGTAATCCTGTGTTAAGAAAATATTAAATCATAAATTGCAGTGTTTTTTGTGGCGCAAAATTGTACCTTTGCAGCCGCTTACAAAGCAACTTATTATTTATTTTCTTAAATTATCACTGCTGTGCGAGAAGAACTTTTCAAATGGTATTCCCCAAATCTAAGTAAAGACATTGAAATGCAAGTGTTTGGACACGCAGGTTATCCTGTGATTGTCTTTCCTACAACTATGGGACGCTACTACGAAGCAAAAGATTTTAAATTAATTGAATCTGTTAGATGGTTTGTAGAACAAGGCAAAGTAACGATTTACTGCCCTGATAGTGTGAACGAACTAAGCTGGTACAACAAGCAGATTCACCCCGCTCAAAAAGTCCAAAATCATATTTGGTACGACAAAATGGTTGTCGAAGAGATTGTAAATAAAATTCGACACAAATCTCCTACAGGTCGAGTAGCTGTTGCAGGGTGTAGTTTTGGTGGATATCATGCCGCTAATTTTGCATTTCGCCATCCCGAAATGGTAAGCCACATGCTAAGTATGAGTGGTTCATTTGACATCAAATCATTTTTGGATGGATATTACGATGATAATGTCTATTTCAACAATCCTGTTGATTTTCTACCCAATACCAACAATCCTGCTATTTGGGACATGAAAATTGTTCTCGGTACTTCTGAATGGGATATTTGTCGAGTAGCAAATGAGGAATTAGCAAATATTTTGAGCAAGAAAAACATTAGCTATTGGCTGGATATGAGAGGTTGGAAAGAGCATGACTGGCCTCTTTGGCGTGAGATGTTCCCACATTATCTTTCTATGCTTTAAGGAATATTAATAAATTGAAATGGGATAAAAAGTCTTTGATAAATGCACTTTTTAATAATTTTTTTGCTTAAATTTCCCCTCTCAGTTTATATTCTGAAATTGCATACCCCAATTATCAAAATATTCATTATCAACTAATAAACATTCCATAAAATGAAAAAGATAGGTATTCTGTTTGGACAAGAAAATACCTTTCCACAAGCTTTCGTTAATAAAGTCAATGAGAAAGCAGTAGAAGGAATTGTAGCAGAAGCAGTTACAATTGATAAAGTGATGCAAGGAGAACCCACAGAATATGCAGTTATTATTGACCGCATTTCACAAGATGTTCCCTTCTACCGTGCTTATTTGAAAAATGCTGCTTTGTGTGGCACTGCGGTTCTCAACAATCCATTTTGGTGGAGTGCCGATGAAAAGTTTTTCAACAATGCCTTGGCAACAAAAGTAGGTGTACCTGTTCCGAAAACAGTGTTATTGCCATCAAAAGAACGTCCTGATGATACCACAGGCGAATCTTTCCGCAACCTTAAATTTCCATTGGATTGGGAAGGTATGTTTAACTATGTTGGATTCCCCGCTTTTATGAAACCATTTTCTGGCGGAGGCTGGAAAAATGTTTATAAATTAGACCATCAAGGCGAGTTTTTTAAATCTTATGGCGAAACAGGTCAGTTGGTAATGATGTTGCAAGAGGCGATTGATTTTACCGCTTATTTTAGATGCTACTATCTGAATGGCGACCGTGTTCACATCATGCCTTATGAACCACGCAACCCACATCACCTTCGCTATGTAACAGAACCACAAGACTTTGATCCAGCATTGTTGCAGTTGGTAGAAGACTATGTGATTGCTTTGAACCATGCTTTGGGCTATGACTTCAATACTGTAGAGTTTGCGATTCGTGACGGTATTCCTTATGCCATAGATTTTTGTAATCCTGCTCCAGATGCAGAGCTTACTTCAGTAGGTGCTGCCAATTTTGAGTGGATTGTAGAAAATGCGGCTAACATGGCAATCGAGCGTGCATTGAAACACCAAGAAGGTGCAAACAACTTGACTTGGGGTACTTTCATGCAAAACAACATCAAAGATTTCACTTCAATGAATGTAGAGGGTGTAAACCAAGCAACTGAGGCTGTTCACAAAATTTATAGTCACATCGAGAAAGAAGTGAAATTGGAAGCTGCAACTGAAGTAGCAGTTGAAGAAATGGATGCTGAAGTTGCAAAAAGCAGTTTGTTAAAAAGTATTGGTACTGCAACAGAGGCAGACAAAGTTGATTTGAAAAAAATCAAAGGGGTAGGGCCTAAATTGGAAGGAGTATTGAATTCCATCGGAATTTATACCTTTGTGCAAGTAAGCAAGATGACTGCAAGAGAATACGACTTGGTAGATAGCTTGCTGACTACATTCAAAGGACGTGCAAAACGAGATCAATGGGCTGAACAAGCTAAGGCCTTGTTGAACGAAAATTAAAATCATCATAAAAATCAATAGTTTTTGATTTTTATAGCTAATTTAGATGTGTTAGATTTGAAAAAATCTAACACATCTTGTTTATTGGGGAAGTAGAGAAACAGTGCATAGATGTTGTTTATCCTACTTCAATATTTGCGAATCAAGTAAAAAATATAGATATGCGACTGGCAATCATTGACATGTACAATGGAGAAGAAAATCAAGGAATGAGATGTATTAAAGAAATCATCCAAGAACATCCAGAACCCTTTGATTGGCAAGTATTTGAAGTGCGTAATAAACACCAAGTTCCTAATAGCAATGACTTCGATATTTATATTTTTACGGGCGGGCCAGGTAATCCATTAGAAGGAGAGCCAATATGGGAAACCCCTTTTTACCAACTCATTGAAGATTTGTGGCAGCACAATTTGAAGGCTATAAAGTCGGAAAAAAAACATGTATTTTTCATATGTCATTCTTTCCAAATGGCTTGCCATCATTTCAAAATAGGAAAAGTAACCCAACGTAAGTCTGTATCTTTTGGAACTTTTCCTGTTTTCAAAACAGAAGATGGACTAAAAGATGATTTTTTTAAGCCGCTTCCCAATCCTTTTTATGTGGCAGATTTTCGGTCTTATCAATTGGTTGAACTCAATGAGAAACAAGCTAAAAAGATAGGCGCAAAAGTATTGATGAGAGAAAAAAAGCGTCCTCATGTTCCTTTAGAAAGAGCCATTATGGGAGTTCGTTTTTCGGATGAAATCTTGGGTGTACAATTCCATCCAGAAGCCGATCCTGAAGGGATGACCATTCACTTTGGTGACGAAAAGCGCAAAGAAATTATTATTGAAGACCATAGTGAAGAAAAGTATGATTTTATGATTCAGCATTTGAATGACCCAGACAAAATTCCTTTGACCCATCAAGTCATTTTGCCTTCTTTTTTAGACAATGCGTTGAAAAGTAGGAGGAGAAGCAATGACTATCAGGCAATACCCCATCCAAGTTCAAGCAATAGTTAAACTCCAATTTCGATTTCTATCATGATAACAAACATTCGCCAAGCTTATAACAAGGACTTTTCAGCAGAAAAATACCAAGTTTTTTTGAAGGATATAGAGTTGCAACACAATCATATTCCTCCCTTTAGAATTGCAGAAACGCCTATTTTTATTTCTAAGGCATTGAAAAATAGGATAGTGACGGCATGTGAAGAAATATCAGATACCATATGTCAGCCTGATTTTAAGGAAAAAACACAAGGAGCGTTAGCCGAAATCGTTGATGTGCCTAATGAGGATGAACACACACTTTTTCTGCAAATGGATTTTGGAATTTGTAAGGATGAAAATGGTGAGTTGATTCCGAAATTGATTGAAGTTCAGGGTTTCCCTTCTTTGTATTTTTTCCAAGATTTGTTGGCAAATGCCTATCGCAAACACTTTACTATTCCCCAAGGCTTTCATTCACTTTTAGACGGAATGACTTTTGAAGAGTACCGTCAGTTGATGAAGGAAGTGATTGTAGGGGATTCGAAGCCCGAAAATGTGGTATTGCTCGAAATTGAGCCTAAAAAACAACTTACCCAAATAGATTTTTGGGAGGCAGAAAGACAACTCGGTATTAAGGTAGTGTGTGTGACAGATGTGATAAAGGAAGGACGAAAATTATATTATTTGGATGAAGGTGGAAACAAGGTACAGATTCACAAGATTTTTTACAGAGTTATTTTTGATGAATTAGATCAAAGAAGCGATCTAAAACTCAATTTTTCCTTCAAAGATGATTTAGATGTTGAATGGATAGGACACCCCAATTGGTTCTACCGCATCAGTAAATATACCATGCCTTTTTTGGATAGTCAATATGTCCCGAAAACCCATTTTGTAGATGAATTGGAGGCGTATCCCGAAGATTTAGAGAATTATGTTTTGAAGCCTTTGTACTCTTTTGCAGGGGCGGGTGTAAAATTTCATGTTAAAAAATCGGATATAGATGAACTTCCTGCTCATCGCCTTCACGATTATATCCTGCAAGAAAAAGTGATGTATGAGCCTGTTCTACAAGCACCTGATGGCGGAGTGAAATGTGAAATACGAATGTTGATGCTTTGGCGCAAAGAATGGGATCGCCCAAAATTGGTCAACAATTTGGCAAGATTGAGTAAGGGGGAAATGATTGGTGTGCGCTTCAATAAAGACAAAGAATGGGTTGGTGCAAGTGTTGGTTTCTTTGAAGAATAAGCAACTACTATATTGCAGGCCTTTGTGGATGAAATCTTTACGGCAAATTAAATACTGACAAAAAACGCCGCAACTTTTTAGGATAAAAGTTGCGGCGTTTTGGTAAAAACACATCAATAAATCAAATTGACTCTTTTTACTTTCCTTGAATGTTCACCCCTTTCATAAAATTTCCTTTATTGAATTGGATAGGAATGGTCATTTTCACCATTACTTCATGTCCTTTATGAGAACCTGAGGTCCATTTTGGCAGACTATTGACAATTCGTAAGGCTTCGACCATCAATCCACCATCTTCCCCTTCAATGGGATTGTTGATTTTGGCTTCAATAATATTACCATAGGTGTCTACTACAAAATCAACATAGATTGTTCCTTCAATTCCATTGATATAAGCAACGGTTGGATAGCGTAAATTTTGATAAATGTATTGATGCAATGCCGTTTGCCCACCTGGATATTCAGGCATTTTATCTGCAACAGTGTAGATTTTGTTGGGTGTACTTATATTTTCATTATTGCTGTTGCTGCTGTTGCTGCCGTTGCTTACTGTTGGGGTATAGGCTGTTTGAATAAATTGATTTTTATCCTCTTTAGAATTTTGTCCATTGTCAGTGTTCACCAATGTTTGCTCCTCAGCAGCTTCCTGCGGTTTAGTGATAGCCGCATAGTTTGCACTTTCAATGACTTGCAACATTCTTATAGATCGGGCATCATGTGGCATTAAGCTGAGCTTGTATTGAAAGGCTTGTTTTGCCATCGCTTTGTTTCCCAGTTGGTGGTAACAATCTCCCATCGCATCATATACCATAGGCTCATTCGGATATTTTTCTGCACCGATTTGAAAAAGCTTAAGCGAAATCATTGGTTTGTTTTCTTTTAGATAATCTTGACCAAGTGAATAAAGCGGCCACATATCGTTGATTTCGAGGTTGTTTTGCTGCAAAATGTTATTGAAGTTTGTCACCACATAGTCGATACCTTTTTGGGCAATCAATTCATACAATACAAAACCAAGTGAGTGATTCGGAATGGTTACATAGTCAGTGGTCAATATTTCTTCGATTTTGTCTGCTACAATATTTGCGGTGTTTTCTCCAAAATTAGAATAGATTAACACGGTATAATTGTCTTTAGAATAGTTTCGAAGAGTTGCACTGATACCTCCTAAATGACCACCTTGATAAATGATTTTCTCCCCACCTATGTTTTTTATTTGCCATCCATATCCGATACTTTTATCGGGTGTATTAGGATTGACATAATGTGGGTAGAGCATCAAATTTTTGGCTTTTGAAGAAAGCATTTTACCATTTTGAAAAGCATTACTGAACTTCAATAAATCTTCAATTGAGCAATGTAGTGCATCTGCACCAAAGGCATGTGCGCCCCAAAATTCAGGTGATTCAGTGGGGTCTCCTCTTTTTTCAGAAAGGTAGCCAACTGCCTGTTGCTCACCAGGATTGAACCAACTGTATAGACCAGATTGTTCCATTTTATTTGGTTCAAAAATATATTTTTGGATATACTCACTGTAACTCATATTTGACACTTGTTCGATAAGGCTTCCTAACAATAAATAGCCAGAGCTGCTTTGCTTAAATTGAGTGCCAGGTGCAAAATCTAAAGGATATTTCACAACCATTGATACCAAACTTTCCATATCCTTGATATCATAGAAACGTTCTTTGTACTCATTCAGATTGTAATAATCTTTTAGCCCAGAAGAGTGGGTCAATAGTTGGTGAATGGTAATTGTTTGGCCGATTTGAGGCGGAAGGTCGAATATATACTGTCCTATTTTGTCTTGTAAATCAATTTTTCCTTGATCTACCAATTGCATAATTGCAGTAGCAGTAAAAGACTGTGTGATGTCACAAGTGTTGAACTGAGTAGATAAGGCACACCTAATTTTGAAGTCTAAGGTAGAATATTTGGTTGTGAACCTATGAATAGGTTTTCCATCTTGAGCGAGTATGGCAACTCCCGAAAACCGACCTAAATTGGAGTAAATTCTGAGAAATCGTTGTACCTTCAATAGCTTGTCAGTAGGTGTTTCTGAGACACGAATAGAACCAGAGATGGTGGATTGCTGAGCCAGTGCGGGCTTTAACATGGCTGTAGTGCATAGGAAGGCTAATCCTATCACAACGTAAGTTTTTGATAACATAAATCAAGGTGAATTAAATAATTAAAAAAAAATGATAGTTGGGTAATTGGGTTTGCTTGGGTATAGAATAGTATTTCTTAAAATATTTCTGGTAGGTATGGTATGGTAGGTAGTATTTCGTTGTATTTGAATTAGTATTTAGTCAATCAAAAAATGTACCATTAATCAAAAATATAGCGCAAAAATAAGATTTTCTGCTTATTTTTGAAATAAATTATTGAATTAATTAAATATACACTCATGACAGATTTTCAAAATATTGCAATTTAATTTTTAATCTTTTGTTATAATTTTTATGCCATGAATTACCGATTTTTTCCCATCTTTCCCATTCTGTTCTTTTTTATATTTTCTGAATTTTTATATGCTCAAATGTCAGATTTTCCATCAGATGCTGTGATTGGAAAATGCTACAAAAAATGTATTGAGTCAGAAAGATATGAGACAATAAGCCAAAATGTATTGGTTAAAGAAGCCTATAAAAAAATTGTAGTCGAACCTGCTGTATATGACACTGTTTACCAAGAAATACTTGAAGAAGAAGGTTATGTGATCTTCGATATTTTACCAGCAGAATATACAACTGCTGACATAGAATTGATTATGGAACCTGCTTCTTCGGAGTTTAGTTACATCCCTCCTGTTTTTGAAACCCAAGAGGAATATGTGATGTTAGAACCTGCCTATTATAAGTGGGCAAAGAAAGTAGATGATAAAGGCTGTTTTGACCAACGTACCATTGAGGATTGCGTGGTTTGGTGTTGGGAAATAATTCCACCTCGTTTGGATACACTTTTTGAGGAAGTGGTGAAGCAACATGCCAAACCAATCGAAGTTGTTATCCCAGCAGTGGTAAAATCATTTATGACAACATTGGTTCTGAAACCTGCTACTTTGAAGCGAGTTATAGTGCCTCCAAAATATAGAACAATTGAGGTCCTAAAATTGGTGCAACCAGCGAGAGCTATTGAAGTGGATGTTTCTGCTGAATATCAAATAATTACAGTGCGGAAAAGGATAGAGGAAAAAGGGTTTGCAGACTGGGTAGAGGTAGATTGTGAGCAGATAAGTTATGTTGAAGAATAAGCATTTTAGACTTTGGACGGAGGAGCAAAGATGCAAGAAGTAAGAATTTAATTGTACTAATGAGTTGAAATTTTGATTATCAATTTTTTATATCTCACACCTTGTTTCCTACTTCTTTCGTCCAAAGTCCAAAAGCATTAGGTATATTTTTCTACTACCTTATCACAAGCCTTGTCCAACAACTGGTACACTTCTTCAAAGCCGCCCTGCTGATAGTAAGGGTCTGGAACTATCCGATTCATTCCAGGATAAACTTCATTGAGAATCATCTCTACTTTGTCCTCTTCCTCACGGTTTTCGGCTTGACCAATCACATCACGGTAGTTGGAAGTGTCCATCACATAAATCAAGTCAAAGTTATCGAAGTCTTTGATACTAAATTTTCTGGCTCGTTGGTGGGTGATGTCCAAACCATGTTTTGCAGCTACTTCAATGGAGCGAGAATCTGGTTTTTCTCCGACATGCCATGCACCTGTGCCAGCAGAATCAATTTCCCAATTGAGCCCTTTTTCCTTGATTTTTTGTTCCAAAATGCCCTGCGCCAAAGGTGAACGGCAAATATTTCCGAGACAAACCATGAGTACTTTCATCTATTGCGATTTAAAGAAGTGAACAAGCAAAACGGAATTGATTCCGTTTGAAGGAATGACTACAAAAATAAAGAAAAAGGCTCGTATGTGGAATACTCCAAAGAGGTTTTCTACAAAGTGATAGAAAGTGTTTAATTTTGTTTGAATTTACCAATTGTTGAACCTTCTTAAACGCCTTATGTCCCGATGAACGAATTTTCAAATAAACCAACAGACGATACAGCCAACAATCGAAACGAAGCCTATTTTCAAAAGACAGGAATTAGGCTAACAGATGAAACAGATAAATCAGTTAGCCCTGTTTTTGAGATTGCCAATCAAATTTTGAAGATTCACGACCAAGAAGAAATTGTAAAACACGGACATCTACTTGGAGAATATCGAGACATTAGAACGATTCTCCCTAAGCGCACTCAGTTCCATATTGATGAGTTTGTGCAGTACCAAATAGCAGCAGCACATTATGAGCTATTGATAGGCGAATTAGATGCTGCATCCCTCAGATTGCAGAGTTTAACCGAATTGGGAAAGACCAACAAATTGATTCAAAGCCTTGCACATGAAATTTCGTTGGCGTACATCGAAAATTTCCAAAAAAACTTGGAAGAAGAACAAATCACTACCAAACAAGTCCAAAGTTTTCCAAAAGTCACTTATTCTCCAAAGAACGAAGCTCCAAAACTGCAACATACTGAATTGCAGTTGTTTTACGCTACCTCCATAGAAAACGTTGATTTTGACGAATTACAAGCACTGTACATAAAATATGGTACATTTTTGATACCCGACCTTGAAGCCATTTTACTGGACAGTATGCACCGATATGAGTCCTTCAAAAATGCTGATGTGTCCAGCGAGAACCGTTCTTTCGTATTACATGCGCTGTATTTTTTAGGAGCATTGCAAGCAGAGGACAGTCTGTCGAAAGTATTGGATTTTCTGCGAATGGGAGAGGAGTTCACCCAATTTTGGTTGGGTTCAGATGTGGACTATCTCTTGTTTACTCCGCTTTATTCATTGGGTAAAAATCAACTTTCTGCGCTAAAAGTTTTTGCATTGGAGGAAAATATTTATGTTTGGAACAAGGTTTTGGTAAGCGATGTTGTTTCACAAGTAGCACACCATCACCCCGAAAGAAGGCAGGAGGTAATCAACTGGTATAAAGAGGTGTTTGCTCACTTTCTCAAAAGTACCAAAAACGAAAACTTAATTGACACCGTTTTTATCACAAGTGCGGCAACGGCTGCAACAAAACTTCGAGCGGTGGTGTTATTGCCACTTATTGAAGCACTTTACGAGAGAAAGTGGATTGATCCCAACATTTACGGCAACATAAAAAAGTACAAAGCAGACATCCAAAAGCCTATCCCAGCCAGTACTTTAGAACCAATGCCAGAAAATTTACAGGAATATTACACCGAAGAATACCGCAATAGAAAGGCAGAACCAGAAATGGAATTGGCAGAGATGGTCAAAAGTCATTCGCTTTTGGAAAGTTCAGAAGTAAAGGCTTTTATGGATATGTTTACCAAAGAGGGAGAAGCGGGCAACTCTGAAATCGAAGAAACGCTACTCAAAAAAATCAAACGCTTGCCTCCTACTTTGGAGGGATAATAAAAATTCAAATTCTAACCAATATTTTAATTTTAGGATGAAACGAAAACCTTCAATGATTCGAGTAGATGGAGCACCCAATTACGTCTATGCTGATTACTATAAAAAAACAGGAATTCGCATCACGGGTGAGCCACTTAACCAAGACAACTTACCACCTGCTTTGAAGAGAGAACAAAAGAAGTTACATTCAATGGTAACTGGTTGGCAATCGAAGAAAGCAATTCCTCGATTGGAAGAACTCATTGACGAATATCCGAATGTTCCTTCTTTTAAAAATTACCTATACATTGCTTATCAAAAAACTGATCGAAATAAAGAAGCAGAGGCTTTATTGGAGATGACCCTTGAGGAACATCCCGATTACATTTTTGGAATAACCAATAAAATACTGAATATCCACGATGAAGAGGAAATTAGAAGATACAGTCATTTATTAGGAGAGCCAAGAGATATTAGGACAGTGCGTCCTAATTACGACTTGTATCACATCACCGAATTTGTGAATTATCAGCTAGCAGCAGCACATTATGAATTGCTTATTGGTGAACTGGACGCTGCTACTTTTCGATTAGACGATTTGGTTGAACTGGGAGAAGACAATGAAAGGGTTCAAGCTCTCTATGGAGAAATTAATATTGCTCGTATAGTAACTTTCCAAGAAAAACTGGAAAAACAGAAGGAATTCATCATTGAAGTAGAAAGTTTTCCCAAAGTCAACTACGAACCCACCAAAAAAGCTCCCCTCTTACAACATTCCGAATTGAAGGTATTCTACCAAAAAGCCATTGAAGACTTTTCTCCTAAAGAAGCCTGTAATTTATTTGACAAATATGGAAAAGAATTGATTCCCGATTTGGAAGCAATGGTAGAAGACAGTATTCGCCGATACGAACACCTTTCCAAGTCGGAATTCGATTCTCAAAAACATTCTTTTCTAGCTCATGCGCTCTACTTTTTAGGAGCTTTGGAGGCAGAAGAAAGCCTTCAAAAAGTATTGGATATTCTAAGAATGGGGGAAGGTTTTTGCAAATTCTGGTTTGAATTTGATATCTCTAGATATCTATTACCAACAGTGTACTTTTTAGGTCAGAACCAGTTACCTGCATTGAAGGAATTTGTTTTGGAAGAAAATATTTCCTGTTGGAACAAAAGTGTTGTAAGTGCTGCGGTGGAACAAGTAGCATATCATCAGACAGAGAGAAGAGAGGAAGTAATAGCTTGGTTTAGGGAGGTAATGGTTTATTTTATTGGTCAGCCAAAAAATGAAAAGTTAATAGATACCATTTTTCTTACCCATCTTATAGCTAAAGTAACAGACTTGCGAGCAGTAGAGTTACTTCCTTTGGTTGAACAATTATTCGAGAAAAACTGGATTGACGAAACCTACAGAGGGGATTTAAAAATGCACCAAACAGATATTCGAGAACCTTGGCATGAAAGTGCTTTAGAGCCTATGCCACTGAATATTGAAGAATTTTATACTGGTGAATATCTACACCGAAAGGTGAAACCCGACATTCCTCAGGAAGAATTGGAAAGAATTGAAAGACTTTTGAAAAGTAAAGGGACAAAGGGAATGATGGATATGTTAGTGGAGTTAATAGAAGGAATAGAAGGAAATGAACAATCTGTATCAAAAAAATTACCTCCAAAAAGAAAATCTCAATCAATTCCTAAAGAAATCGGTGCTCCCAAAAAAGTCAGTCGAAACGCGCCTTGTCCTTGTGGAAGCGGCAAAAAATACAAAAGGTGCTGTATGAACAAATAATATTTTTTCATTTTCATTTTCTCCGAGTTCTCGGAGGAAGCTATTTTCATTCTTATTTTAATTCCTAAATGCCTCAATACCTCGCCACCGACCTCCAAGACACCATTGTAGCCCTTTCCACTCCGCAAGGAGTAGGCGCAATTGGCGTTGTGCGTCTTTCGGGAACAAACGCTATCCACATCTGCAATGAAGTGTTCAGAGGAAAAAACCTCTTGGAGCAAGCCACACACACCATACATTTCGGCACGATTCGAGATGACTTTGACAAAATCATTGACGAAGTAACCGTTGCCCTCTTCAAAGAACCCCATTCCTATACCAAAGAAAATGTGGTCGAAGTCAGTTGTCACGGTTCACCCTACATCATTCAGAAAGTCATAGAGTTGTTTATCAGCTACGGCGCACGTTTGGCAAAACCAGGTGAGTTCACCCTTCGTGCCTTTATGAATGGACGTTTTGACTTATCGCAAGCAGAAGCCGTTGCCGACCTAATCAGTTCGCAGTCCGAATCTGCTCACCAAATCGCTTTGCAGCAAATGCGGGGCGGTTTCTCCAACCAAATCGAACAATTGCGGGAACGGTTGGTCAATTTTGCAGCTTTGATAGAATTGGAGCTGGATTTCAGCGAGGAAGATGTGGAGTTTGCCGACCGTCAGCAGTTGGTGGATTTGGTCAGCACCATTCAAGCCCTGATTCGCCGCTTGCGGGAATCTTTTACTCTCGGCAATGCCATCAAAAACGGAGTTACGACGGTCATTGCGGGTCGCCCAAATGCGGGAAAATCTACTTTGCTCAATGCCATTTTGAATGAAGAACGAGCGATTGTTTCTGAGATTGCGGGAACGACTCGGGATACGATCGAGGAAGTCGTCAATATCAAAGGCGTACAGTTTCGTCTCATTGACACCGCAGGCATCCGTGATGCACAAGATCAAATTGAAGCCATCGGTGTCCGCAAAACGATGGAAACCATTCAAAAATCGACCATTTTACTCTACGTTTTTGACATCATTTACACCTCTCCAGAAGAAGTCCACGAAGACCTTCAAAAACTGAAAAAGCAGGGTTTGGAAATCATTGCAGTGGCCAACAAAATGGACTTAGACCCTTACACCAAGCCTGAAAACTATGTCAATGACATTTTGGATGCGGAACACATTATCACGACTTCGGCTATCAACAACATGAACATCGAATACCTCAAAGAAGCTCTATACGACATCGTGCTCGCCAAAAAACTGAACTCCGAAACGACCATCGTTTCCAATGTTCGGCACTTTGAAGCACTGCAACAATCTTATGTGGCATTGGATCGGGTATTGGAGGGTATTCACAGTGGTATTACGGGTGAATTGTTGGCGTTTGATATTCGAGAGGCGTTGCATCATTTGGGGGAGATTACAGGACAAGTGGATGTGGATAGGGATATTTTGGGGACGATATTTTCTAAGTTTTGTATTGGGAAGTAATGATATTTCTAAGATTCATGTAATAAGTACAAATTTATAATTTTATAGAATAAATATTATATAAGTATAATTTAATGTGATCGGATGGAGCAATGCAGTATATGAAGATTGGGTTACTTTGATTTTTTCAATTGATACCGAAGCCCCAACTCCAATCCAATCATGAGATTGTGAACGTTTGAGGATTGTCTAAGTCTGTTTGATAGACCAATTCTTGTCCACCATTTTGGCACCAATACGAGGTTTTTGTTAGTAGGAATAGGATATGAAACAGAGGTGAATAGATTGATGGGAATTTGGGTCGTTTGTAGCTCAAAAGTAGTGCTTTCATGCCTTTCGCCAGTATATGAATTGTAACTGCTACTTACACCGTGCGCTGATTCTGCAATTCTACAGAGTGCTTCAAAACCGAAATCAAATTCTAAGTTATTGTCCCGATTGTTTTTTATCGGTACGTAAATGCCAAATACCATATAGTAAGTGGTGAATCGTATATCTTTGTAAGAAGACCAAAACCGATGCCCAAATGATTCCATTTCTCCTCCACTTTGTTGCAAAAGCTGCAACGACAAAACAATCGATTCTCCTTCGGGGAGATAAGTTTGATACCGCACACCAAAATTGAAACCTAAACCAATAGGATAGCTCGTTCGGTAATAAATATCTTTTCTCAACTCAAAAAATTGGCTTATATTCAATCCTCCAACATATTCAATATATTTTTCTTGTGCTGAAAGCGAGGATTGGAGAAAGAAAAGTATAAAGGCACAGAGAAATGTTTTTGCTTGCATAATTGTGGTATTAAAATAAATGAAAAATAAGCTCATTTACTTGCCTGCAATTTAATGTAAACCTCCTATATTTGAAACACATTATCTTGCTAAATGGTTGTTTATCATTATAAAAATAAATGCAATGACTCTCTTCCAAAACATCCAAGAATCCGCAAAATACATCCAATCCCAAACCCAAAACTTCCAACCCCGATTTGGCATCATACTCGGCACAGGCTTAGGGAATTTGGTCAATGAAATAGACATTGACTACGAACTCAGTTATGCCGATATACCCCATTTTCCCGTTTCAACAGTCGAAAGTCACAAGGGGAAATTGATCTTTGGGCGTATTGAAGGAGAAGCCATTGTAGCAATGCAAGGACGGTTTCATTTTTATGAAGGCTATACGATGCAGCAAGTTGTTTTCCCTGTTCGGGTGATGAAATTGTTGGGCATCGAAAGACTGTTTATCTCCAATGCTGCGGGTAGCTTGAACGAGAACATGGATGCAGGTGATTTGATGATTCTCAGCGACCATATTAATTTGCAGCCTGCCAATCCTTTGCGAGGAAAAAATATTGACGAGTTGGGTGTGCGTTTCCCCGATATGAGTCGAGTCTATGACCCAGAAATGATTGCGAAGGGTTTGGCGATTGCCGAAAAATACCAAATCAACTGTCATACAGGCGTGTATGCAAGTGTGTCAGGGCCCAATTTGGAAACCCAAGCGGAATGTAAATATTTGCACATCATTGGAGCAGATGCTGTAGGAATGTCAACGGTGCCAGAAGCCATTGCAGCCGTTCATGCAGAGATTCCAGTGTTTGCGATTTCGGTTTTGACCAACGAAAACTATCCGCCTGAGCGAGTGAAAGTGGTTTCGGTGGACGATGTGATTGCAGTGGCATTGAAGGCAGAACCCAAAATGACGATGATTATCAAGGAGATGATTGGGGCTTTGTAAATGAAACCAAAAGCCTTATCTTACTGTTTCAACTGAAAACGACTGAAGATGATAAAAATCCCTTTTGGAGTCAGCGACTACGAGCAGATGATTACCCAAGGCTACCATTATATAGACCGCACCAACTACATCGAAAAAATGGAGGGATTGGGGAAGAAATACCTGTTTTTTTTGCGCCCCCGCCGATTCGGAAAGAGTCTTTTTCTTTCAAGCCTTCAATATTATTACGGCATAGAATACAAAGCAAAATTTGAACAACTTTTTGAGAAACAGTACATTGGACAAAATCCAACGCCTCTTGCCAATTCCTACATGATTTTGCGATTGAATTTTTCAGGTATTGACACAGAAACAAATGAACAGGCAAAGTCCAGTTTTTTTAGAGCATTTAAGTCTTCAGTACGAGGATTTGTAAAATATTATCGAAATATTTTTGATGAAAAGTTGGCAGAGATTATCACTAATGCCACAGACTCACCAGAAATTCTGCGCTTATTGTTTGAGTGGATGAAGGTGAATGAGGTTACTCAAAAAATCTACCTCCTCATAGACGAATACGACCATTTTACGAATGAAATTTTGGCCTTCCGATTTGATGAGTTCAAAGAGATTGTGGGCAAAAATGGTTGGGTGCGAAAGTTTTACGAGAGCCTGAAAATTGGAGCAGATGCAGGTTGGATAGACAGGATGTTCATCACAGGCGTTACGCCCATCACCTTAGACAGCTTGACCAGCGGCTTCAACAATGCTTCGGATATCAGTATGCGAGCGGGTTTTGAGCAGATGTTGGGCTTCACGAAGGAAGAAGTAGAAGGTATTTTGTTGGGGATTGGGATTTCAAAAACGGAGTTGAACGGTATTTCAGATGATTTGAAGAGTTGGTACGATGGTTATCACTTCAATCAATATGCAAAAAAGGGAATTTACAACTCCGAAATGGTTCTGTATTTTGCAGATGCTTACATCGAGCGGATGGAATATCCTTCTCAACTCTTAGACACCAATATTGCTTCTGATTACAGCAAAATCCGTTCGATGTTTCGCATTGCCCACAAAGAAAAGGAAAACATTGAAGTGCTGCGAGAGGTATTGAAGAACGATGAATTGAAAGCAGTCTTGACCCAAAAATACAACTTCAATGAGCCGTGGGACAGAGATAAATTCATCAGTTTGTTGTATTACTTGGGATTTTTGACCATCAAAGGCAGTGATTTAGAACAAACTATATTCACCATTCCCAATTATGTCATCAAAGAATTGTATTTCCAGTATTTTACGAGGGTGACATTGGAGGAAGCAAACTTCGATTTATACAACCTACGTGTGCGAGACAAAGTGGTGGAGTTGGCAAAATACAACAATATCAAGCCCATCATTGAACTGACCGAATCCACATTGACCCAGCTTTCGGCACATCACGACCGAGCTTACTTCAATGAAGGACACGTCAAATCTATCTTTGTTTCGTGGTTTCATTCTATTGGCATTTACCACATTTTCAGTGAATTGGAGGTCGAAAAAGGTGCGACTCAAAAGGGTAGGATAGACCTATTGCTTACCCGAAGAAAGCCCTTTGTAGAAGAAACGCCTTATCAGTTCATTTTTGAATTGAAGTACTTGAAACAGTCTGAAGCCAAGCAATTGAAGGATAAAAAGAAAGAGGCAATCGCTCAATTGAAGGCCTATTTGAAGGACGAAAAAATCAAAGAAATGACCGACTTGAAAGCCTATGTGGTCATTTTTGTGGTGAATAAAGCGACAGTTGTAGAATTGAAGATATAAAGTAAAAACCATCAAAGATGATAAAAATCCCTTTTGGAGTCAGCGACTACGAGCAGATGATTACCCAAGGCTACCACTATATAGACCGCACCAACTACATCGAAAAAATGGAGGGATTGGGGAAGAAATACCTATTTTTTTTGCGCCCCCGCCGATTCGGAAAGAGTCTTTTTCTTTCAAGCCTTCAATATTATTACGGCATAGAATACAAAGCAAAATTTGAACAACTTTTTGAGAAACAATACGTTGGACAAAACCCAACGCCTCTTGCCAATTCCTACATGATTTTGCGATTGAATTTTTCGGCAATTGATACAGAGACGAATGAGAAAGCCTACCAAGGTTTTTTTACGAGGGTAAGGACCACTGTAGAAGGCTTGGTTCGGTTTTACAAAGATTCCTTTGACCCTTCGGATGTCGAAAAAATAGCTTCTACAACTACGCCTCAAGATGCTCTTTTTGCGCTGTACCAAATCATGCACGATAGACAGGTAAGTGCTAAAATCTACCTCCTCATAGACGAATACGACCATTTTACGAATGAAATTTTGGCGTTCCGATTTGATGAATTCAAAGAAATTGTGGGCAAAAATGGTTGGGTGCGAAAGTTTTACGAGAGCCTGAAAATTGGAGCAGACGCAGGTTGGATAGACAGGATGTTCATCACAGGCGTTACGCCCATCACCTTAGACAGCTTGACCAGCGGCTTCAACAATGCTTCGGATATCAGTATGCGAGCGGGTTTTGAGCAGATGTTGGGCTTCACGAAGGAAGAAGTAGAAGGTATTTTGTTGGGGATTGGGATTTCAAAAACGGAGTTGAACGGTATTTCAGATGATTTGAAGAGTTGGTACGATGGTTATCACTTCAATCAATATGCAAAAAAGGGAATTTACAACTCCGAAATGGTTCTGTATTTTGCAGATGCTTACATCGAGCGGATGGAATATCCTTCTCAACTCTTAGACACCAATATTGCTTCTGATTACAGCAAAATCCGTTCGATGTTTCGCATTGCCCACAAAGAAAAGGAAAACATTGAAGTGCTGCGAGAGGTATTGAAGAACGATGAATTGAAAGCAGTCTTGACCCAAAAATACAACTTCAATGAGCCGTGGGACAGAGATAAATTCATCAGTTTGTTGTATTACTTGGGATTTTTGACCATCAAAGGCAGTGATTTAGAACAAACTATATTCACCATTCCCAATTATGTCATCAAAGAATTGTATTTCCAGTATTTTACGAGGGTGACATTGGAGGAAGCAAACTTCGATTTATACAACCTACGTGTGCGAGACAAAGTGGTGGAGTTGGCAAAATACAACAATATCAAGCCCATCATTGAACTGACCGAATCCACATTGACCCAGCTTTCGGCACATCACGACCGAGCTTACTTCAATGAAGGACACGTCAAATCTATCTTTGTTTCGTGGTTTCATTCTATTGGCATTTACCACATTTTCAGTGAATTGGAGGTCGAAAAAGGTGCGACTCAAAAGGGCAGGATAGACCTATTGCTTACCCGAAGAAAGCCCTTTGTAGAAGAAACGCCTTATCAGTTCATTTTTGAATTGAAGTACTTGAAACAGTCTGAAGTCAAGCAATTGAAGGATAAAAAGAAAGAGGCAATCGCTCAATTGAAGGCCTATTTGAAGGACGAAAAAATCAAAGAAATGACCGACTTGAAAGCCTATGTGGTCATTTTTGTGGTGAATAAAGCGACAGTTGTAGAATTGAAGTCCTAAGAAAAAAACTGTGTTTCTTGTGCAATTTTACAAGCATACCATTTTCACAATCCACTGTTTTTCACCTCTCTCGCTAAGTTCACCAAATCCCAATAAGGAGGGTGATAGCCATGTTCCGCTTCATAGATTTTCGCTTTTTCCTTCAATGAATCCCTCAGCGCATGATGCGTAGCGATGAATTTCCGAACACGCATAGCAGTCGTTGCGCTCATACCTTCGGGAACGGGTCCTTCCTTTCCCATCCAATTCAAAACTGCACTATACCCTTTCGCCAAACGACCAAACGGCAGCAAATGCCAGTCGTAAGGCAGACCTTCTCCCGCCTCCGCACCTTCCAACATAATGTCAATCATGGCATTGTCCAGATGGTCTTGATAGAGTGTTTCCAAGCCCCGCCATTCCGCCACAACGGTCAATTGCGGATCATATTCGAGGTCAGAAGGTTCGTGTGTTTCAAAGAATTGCACCCCCATCAAAGACAGCCATCGAGCCAGTCCAGGCGAAGAAATCGTCGAAAGCCCCATCCACAGGTCAATCCCAAAGTGACCATAAGCAGAAGATACCACTTCTGCACAAAACTGCTTAGAAGGTTCGGTATAGTTCATCGCAAAATCGTAGGGAATGTGTTGCGTTTCAACTACTTGCTTGGCACTATCTGCAACTTCATGTGGCAACATCGGATTTTTTTGAAGTGCAGGCAAGTCCGCACGAGGGCGTAAAATCATCATCCTAAGTTTTTTGTCATTCACATAACTCTCAAAATCATTTACAAAAACCCCTTTCTCAATCCAAGATTCCACAATCGAAGTCTCACCCGAATTTTCATCTACATGCAGCAACGAAACGTGCGAAAAATTGCCAGGATAGTCATTTCCCCTCGAAATCAAGGCAGAAGTCGGTGCGCCACCTCTCGAAACCAACATATCCCCACTGTGCGCTTTCACGCCCATGATGTCAATTGAAGGAGTTTGAGAAGGTTCGTCATAAGCGAGCAACATGGGAGAAACATTTTCAGGATGCGCTTGCAGCATTAACTCTTCGATGCCCGCACGACCTCCATACAACAGGCGGTAAATCGTATTTCTTGCCTTCGAAGTTTTCATATCCCAGTGAACGGACTGGTCTTTTACTACCTTGCGAATTTTGCTAAAAAGGTTCATGTAAGTCGTTAAACGTTCTTCACAGGCTCCAATCTGAGGCCCTAACTGAAAAAACTGTCGCTCCAAAAGGGCGAACTGTGTGGCCTCGGGAGGGAGGGTATCTTGTGCAATGTTGTCCAAAAACTGGTGAATAGCTGCAATAGCTGTATCTATTTTTGCCAAATTTTCGAGGCAATCCATCTCTTTAGCTGCAATAAATTCCTTCTCCAAAGATTCCCATACGCTATCTTGATTCCACGCAAACGGCTGTTTGTCTGCTATTTTGGGTGAATCAGGTGTACTGCTTGGAATCAATAAAAGCCCATACAGGGCAAATAAAAAGAACAAAATAATACCAAAAAACTTCAACATGAATCAATAAGGATTGGTTAGGTTTATAACGTCATTGAAGGGTAATCAAGGACTAAAATTAATATTTTCGTTTTAATTTTTCATTTTAATTCAGGCACAACCTTTCGCTCCAATGCCAAAACACTCGAAAAAATTCCTGCAAAACTCACCGTCAACCCCACCAAAGCCAACCCAACGATATTGACATAGGGTTGATTCCCCAAAAACATGGCCGCCAAAGCAGGACCCGTAGCCTGTCCCAACATATTGATGAATGCCCCCAAAGCTATGACCTTTCCTTGAGGATCGTGCTGGGCTTGAATACTTTGGTAAAAAGCCATGATAAAAGCCCATATTCCCATATAAAAAACAGTGCCAATGGCGTAGCCCCATGGACTAGAAGTAAAATAAATCGCCAACAAACTGACTGCAAAAATGCCCAAACCACCGAAAATTGGCAATGCCAAACCCCCTTTGTCATTGAACCAATAAATCACCAAGGCAAAAGGAATCACGATTACATTACCGATTGATAGTGTATTGGCAATGAAGTGTTCAGACAGCATTTTGGCTTCTCCAATCAATTCGATGTACGCCCAAAGAACGCCGCCGCTCAATTGAAGTGCATAATAAGCCAACAAAACCAGCAAAATAGTGGGATTGCGAACCAATGCAGACAGTTGCAAAGGGGGGAGGTGAAAATCGTGGCTCTTTCGTTGAAAAACAGCCAAAGAAGGACTCACCAAAAGAGCGAGAATAGTCATTCCAACCAAAAAAACAAATCCTGCCTGCAAGCCAAAATTGTGCAAAACACTGGGCATAAACGGGAAAATAATGGCACTCAATAGACAATAGACCAAGACATAAATACTGTATCCCTTCACAGGTGTTTTCAACACAGTAAACGAGGTCAGGCTCGAAGCGTATGCCACTCCTGCAAACATACCCGCCACCAATCGAAGCACCAACAAATAGGGCGAATCAAGCAGAAACATTGAAGCTATTTCGCAGCCCATCAGCCCCAACAAACCTATTTGTATCAGCCGAACCATGCCCACTCTGTGAATCACCAAAGCGGTAATCAAACCACCAAAAGCAATACCCGTAATGTTAATCGCTGCAAACCAGCCTATCAGTTCTTTTGAAAAGTCATAGTGTTCGTGCAGTTCACCCAACACCAGCGGCAAAATGGTCAGAATACCCAAACCTGTTGTCGCAATAAAACCAACCGTAGCCAAGCGCAGCCAATGGTCGAGAGGAAGTTTTTGGAGCATATTATTTTTTTTGTTTTCAAGCTGCAAGATAAGAAACCTCCTTATCTCCTCACTCAAAAAAAAACTCTGTGCCTCTGTGCCTCTGTGTTCAAAAAACCACCACATTCTCCCTTCCCTTCAATTTCAAAACCGCCTTATCCCCATCCCGTTCTACCTCTAACATTTCACCATTCACCTCCACTTCCTTTGCAATAGTTGGACATCGAAACTCCAACTCCCAATCCGCCAAAGATTGTGTCAACTTGAAGGTCGTTTTGCCATTTGCAGTCGTTTTCTCAATACCAATTCGGTTATCTCCAACAGGGACATCCTCCAATGTTGCCTCCTTCCAAGAACTCGGCATTTCGGGTGCAAGCACTATTTTTTTGTTGTACGCTTCGGGTTGAATCCCAAAGTAATTCCGCACAATCGGTGCAGCCAAAGCATACACATTCCACTCCTGCACCATCATCCCAAAATCGGGCGAAACCTCATACATCGAGCCAGGCAAAGCATAGCCAAAACTCTTGACCATTCGCTTCAAATACGCCAAAGACTCATCCGCCCTGCCATAATTTGCCTCTGCAATCGCCTGTACACCAGTCGGTAAAGTCATTACTGCCCCTGTATAAGAAAAAATCTTTTTGTCGGCTGCAAAAGAACCGTCCTCTGTTTCGGCACTCGCATCTCGGTCAATGCCCGTCACAAACATTCCAAAAGGATTCACAAAACGGCTACCCGTTTCCAAAGCCCGAATTGCCTTATCTTGGTCTGCAATACCCATTTCCATCGGTGTATTGACCACCCAATTGTGATGCACCACAAAACCCCGCTTTTCATTCGGAGGATAAGCTGCAATCTGCTCTTTGGTAGCCTTCAATTCCTCCACTGCCCACGGTTTGTTGAGCGTATCCGCACGCACAATGGCATTGTCAATCAAGTGCATGGCCTCTTTTGGTGTACTGATAAAATCGGCGTAAGAATTGAAGTCCTCCACCCAAAAATCGGTGTTGATTTTCTCCTTCAATTTGTCCGCTTTCTCTCGACATTCGGCTGCAAAATCCGTTTCTCCCATTGCAGTCGCCATCTTTGCCAAATCCACAAAACCCTGCTGCGTGTAAACCGCCACATCAATCATTTCGCTATGCAAACCGTGAATCTCCATCATACCTGCGCCATCAGGTAAAAGGTTTTTATCCTTGTCATTTTCCTCCAAGAGCCAATTCATGCCCTTTTTGCAGAAAGCATAGTAGTCCTTCAAAATATCCTCTGAACCTGTCCATTCATAAGCCTTCCAAACCATTGAAGTGAAATGAGGCGTTTCGTTGATGTTTCCCAAGTTGTAAACCGCCCCATTCGTAGAAGCTTCGTGCATTATGCGCCCGTTGTCGCCATTGTTTACTTTTGACAAATAGTGCAGCAAATTCAAGTTGAGTTTGACCAAAGTAGGGCGACCAATCGCCAAAACACCTTGCAGCGAATAGGTATTGTCGCAGCCAAACCACCACGGATAATCGTCAATACCTGCCCCAAGCCCCGTTCCAATTTCAGGCACACTTCGCACCAGCCAATCGGTATTGTATTTCACCCACTCAAAAGCCTGTTCGATGTCTTTATCTGGAATGGTAAGCTTTGAAGTATTCGCAAAACGTTGATAATCTTCTTCTTTTTTCTTCAAATCCTCCTCATAGTTTTGGCGAATGTCCTGCAAAGTTTCCATTGCAGCCTGTTCTGATTTTGAAGAACCTGCAATAAAAAAGCGCATCAAAGCCGTTTCTTTTCCTTCAATGTTCAACTCATACTGCAATTGAGCATTGATGCCTTTGCCGAGTCGCTCAAAATTGCAGGAAGCAGTACCGATTTGGTGCTTTGAAGGAGGTATATCTGACCCAAAAATGGTGAACCAATTATTCAAACTGTCTTTGGCAACAATGGCATTTTCTTTTTCATTCCACATCGCAAAATCACTCCCGTCTATCATATCGGTGCGCTCCCCCAACCACACGGGCCGCAAGTCCACCATGCCATTGAAGTCAAAAATCAATTGACGGTTTTCGGCACTTTGATTTTGCAGCACAAACTCTACTACGATTCCTTCTTTTAGGGAAGGCACGAATTGAAACCTTTCTACCACTAGGTCTAAATCCTTAATGTCAAAGACATTGCGATTTGCAAAAGGATAATTGACAAACTCCTTGGCATTGTCTAAACAAGCCAATTTTTGGGTTTTGGTGTCTGCAATTTGCACCGCAAAACCGTCCATCAACTTAATCGGATGGTCCCAAATTCCACCCATTTCACCCTTGACGTGCCAGCCCATATCTGGGAAACTTCCATTTTGATGTCCGACCATATAGACCCTATCGCCCGCTGTCACATAAGGCGATGTCAAATAGGTTGTTTTGCCCTTCAATTGTGGAGCATTTGCTACTTTTTGGGCAAGGGTTTCTACTGCTTGCAGGTTTGGATTGCTGGGCGAATTGCAAGCATTGAAGGATAGGAATAGGAGAGTGAGTGATAAGTTTAGTAGTTTGTAGTTCATTGATTGGCTATTTTATACGTGTTTGACGTAGCTAAGATAATAAAAAGGACTGCAATCCTATCGATTTAGGGCAAAGGAAGCCTCAAAAATTAAAGAGGAGTTTTGTTGCTATGGAAAATATGAGGATATTGTATCGTAAGCGAATAAAAATAATAGAATCATGACAAAGACACATATAAAAGAGCTGTCACCAGAACAAGGTGAAGAATTGCTTGAAGCATTGAAAACCCGCTTTGAGAAAAACAAGAACCGCCATAAAGGTCTTGAATGGGCTAAAGTACAAGCAAAGTTGGAAGCTCATCCTGAAAAACTGTGGTCACTCAACGAAATGGAAGTGACTGGTGGTGAGCCAGATGTGGTGGATTACGATGCAAATACGGACGAATACATTTTTTATGACTGTTCATCAGAAAGTCCTAAAGGTCGGAGAAGCGTGTGTTACGACCGTGAAGGATTGCAGTCAAGGAAAGAACACAAACCGAAGAATAACGCTGTTGATATGGCTGCTGCTATGGGTGTTGAACTTTTAACAGAAGAAGAATATAGAGCATTGCAGCAACTTGGAAATTTCGATACAAAAACATCAAACTGGGTCAAAACCCCTTCTGAGATTAGAAAACTTGGTGGTGCAATCTTTGCCGATTTTCGCTACAACCATGTATTTGTGTATCACAATGGCGCACAATCTTACTATGCTGCGAGAGGGTTTCGAGGTGTGTTGAGGGTGTAAATTTTGGATGAATAACTTAATCCAACAATAAGAGTTTAACAAATCCAATTTTTGAAGGCAATTTACCTTACCAAAGACATCAAAAACGACAACCATCCTACCCATTTACAAAAACATCTTTGTTATTTTTGCACTTCAAAAACGATTCAAAAAATGAGATTCTTTTACTTGATTTTCACCTTGTTGTTCTTTTTCAGCCTCCATTCTTCCCATTTACTCCAAGCAGCCGACCTACCCACAGGATTTGTAGAAGTGCAGATAGCCACAGGTTTAGACCCAACGAGCATGGCATTGGCACCTGATGGGCGTGTGTTCATTGCCGAAAAAAACGGACGTATTTTGATTGTTGAAGATGGCGAATTGTTGCCCGAACCTTTTTTGGTTTTGGACTTGGACAACAGCAATGAGCGTGGATTGAGTGGGATAGTGTTTGACCCCAATTTTGAGGAAAACAACTATCTGTACATCTATTATACCGTTCTTGGAGAAAACCACAATCGGGTAAGCCGCATTACCGCCAATGGAAATTTGGCACTTGCAGGGAGCGAAGTAGTATTGTTGGAGTTGGATGAATTGTTGGGCTCAGTGCACAATGGCGGAGCAATGGAATTTGGAGCAGATGGCACTTTATTCATTGCAACAGGGGAGGGTTCTCAACCTTCTAATTCTCAGAATACGAATACTTTGTTGGGTAAAATATTGCGAATCAATTCAGATGGTAGTATTCCGACCGACAATCCTTTTTATGCAGAGTTGGAGGGAAAATATCGAGCGATTTGGGCTTTGGGTTTTCGCAATCCTTTTAGCATGGCGATTGAACACAGCACCAATCGAATTTTTGCTTGTGATGTAGGCGGTTTTTTGTTTGAAGAAGTAAATGCGGTCGAAAAGGGCGGAAATTATGGCTGGTCTATTTTGGAGGGATTTCGCACGAATCAAGAAGTTCCTGAAAACTACCGAGACCCTTTGTATGCTTACAGTCATGGCTTGGGTTGTTCGGTCATTGGCGCAGCTTTTTACAGTCCTTCCAACAAAACTTTTCCCGAACAATACCACGATAAATTTTTCTTTGGCGATTACTGCAAAGGCTATATCAAAGTTTTGAACCCACAAACGGGTGTGGTTGAGCAGACTTTTGCAACGGGTGTTCACCGCCCTTTGAACTTCAAGGTGACACCCGAAGGGGATTTTTACTATTTGGAGCGAGCAGGATTGGGCGGTGGCTCGCAAGAAGACAACACTTCGAGTTGGAACGGAGCCTTGTGGAAAATTTCTTATACGGGCAACAATGCGCCTTTTATTTCGGTGCAACCCCGTTCGGTTTTGTTGCCTATTGGCGAAGAAGCGATTTTTTCGGTGAAGGCAGCAGGTGGGCAACCGCTTAGTTATCAATGGCAACGAAACGAAGTGGACATTGAAGGAGCGATTGCAGACACCTATATGGTATCGGATTTGACATTGGAGGACAATGGCAGTGTTTTTCGCTGCAAAGTCAGCAATAATTTAGGTGAAGTCATTAGCGAAGAAGCCCTTTTGACCGTGACCTCCAATACCCGACCGACTCCCACGATTGTTTCGCCTCTAAGCACAACGACTTACCAAGCAGGTCAGGTGATTGTCTTTGAAGGGAAAGCGATAGATTTGGAGGATGGAGAATTGGAGGCAGCCAATTTTCGCTGGAAGATTGATTTTCACCACGATGAGCATAAACACCCCGCATTGCAGCCCACAATAGGTATCATGGGCGGTGAATACCAAACGGCAAATGTGGGCGAAACGTCTGCCAATGTTTGGTACCGTATTTATCTCACAGCTACGGACAGTGAAGGACTTACGAAGACCACTTTTACCGATGTTTTTCCCGAAACGGTGAACATTACTTTGACGAGTGAACCCACAGGGCTTTCAATTAATTTGGATGGTCAGTTTGTTCCTTTGCCGCATACTTTTGAGAGTGTGAAGGGGATAGAACGCAATTTGTCTGCTCCTTTTTCGCAGGAATTGGACGGGAAATTGTATGCTTTTCGGCAATGGGAAAATGAGGATGCTGACCGCCTCAACAGTTTTTTTACACCGCAAAAAGACAGTACACTCCAAGTTGAATATGAGTACGTTCCGTTTAGTGATGGAGATGGTTTGATGGGCAATTACTACAACGGCAATTTGGGAGATTTGGATTCTACTGCTCATTGGACGAATTTAGACCCGTTTATTGATTTTGATTGGGGAATAGGTTCTCCAAATGAGCTCATCAACGATGAGAATTTTCAGGTTCGTTGGCTGGGTTGGGTAGAGCCGCTTTTTAGCGAGGAATATACTTTTCATGTGATTTCGGACGATGGGACTCGGCTGTTTGTTGATGATTTTTTAATTATTGATGGATGGATGTCACATCCTGCTCTTGAAACAACAGGTCGGATTACCTTGGAGGCGGGCAAAAAATATCCTATCCGATTGGAGTATTTTGACTCGGGGGGGAATGCTTCTATTCAGTTGTTTTGGAGTGGTTTGCATACGCCCAAACAGATAGTGCGGACGAGTCAATTGTTTAGCGAGTTTAGCATAGATATTGACAATCCCGAAAAACTACCTTTTGTGGTGAACTGGTTTCCCAATCCTGTAAGTGATGTCTTGACCTTGTCTATCATTGCTTTGGAGGCGGAAACGGTGGAGGTTACTTGGTACGATTTGGTGGGACGTGAGATAACGAGCAAAAAAGTGAACATTCTGCCCCAAAAAACGGAAGTGACTTGGGAAATGGCCACTTTCCCAAAAGGAGTGTATATTGTGGAGGTGAAGGGGAATCAGGTTGTTGAAAGTCGTGCTAAGATTGTGGTGGATTAATCTTCCTTGTTCACAATAATTTTCCTGTCATTCAACAATTTTCCTACCGAAAAACGAATACCATCCAATACTTCAATTTCCTTGTTCCAATTGGAGGTTGTCCAGTCGGCATCAGGCAAAGCAACCATTACTTTTTCGGTACTACTCGTTATCCAAATTACCTTTTCTACACCAAAATTTAACAATTTTTCGGTTTTCGAGTGATAGTAGTTGATGGCACTTTCAAAATCCTCCGTATCAGCCTTTGTATCTACTTCAATCACTACGGTTGGGACAACATCCAAATATTTGTCGCCAATCTCCGCAGCCTTCAATATTTCTACTTGATAGATAGCGATGTCCATAGCCAAGTTATTCTTGTTATCTATATGAATTCCTGCTTCATTGGTGACAATTTCATATTGGTCTTCGGGCAAGTTTTTATACAAAAATCGCAGAATGGCGGAGATAATAACCACTTGAATCGCACTACTACCCATAATATCTTCTAATTTTTTCTTGCCCTCCAAAACTTCTTCATATCCTTTATAGCCTAAACCTTGCCCATCCAACCATTCATAAATCATCGCATCGGGAATGGTCAGTACTGAAATGTTTTGAGAAATATTTGAAGTTGTTGTTATCATAAGATGAAAAAATAAAGAAAATTACTATTGTATTATCGCTAACAAATTCGCTTACCTACTTGTTCTTGACAACACCTTTAGATAATCTTTAGAGTTCACTAAACACTAATCTTCCGTTTCCTCGCCACCACCTTCCAAAACTCAGTCACCTTACCCTCTCTCACAATCGCCGCTTCTTCGTGCAAAGCCACGGTCGGACATATATGAAAAGGAATGCCATACAACACATCACCCACCTTTGCAATCTTCGCATCAGGTGACTGCAAGACTAAATGTTCTTCGCTGTGTACCAAAAACTTTTCGACATTGAAGTTGAGAAAACGCACCCGATTCTGCAAAGGGTTTTCTGAGGCAATAGACTTATGACCTAAATCCACACAAACCCGATTTTCATCCAATACGCTGATAATGCGGGTCATCACCAAAGCTGCAGGCTCAAAATCCATATCGGGAAACGCCTCACCATAACCTGCATCCCAAAAAACGTAAGTGCCAGGACTCAATTCCACCGCTTGATTTTCGGCATGAACAGGAAAAGTCGGACTTCCACCTGCTACAATCAAAGGTACTTCAAAACTCGCTTCCTTCAATTGTTTCACAAATTCATCTACACCCACAAAATCTTGTTCCGCCCAATCCTTGCGCTCCTCAAAATTGCCATGGTGAATGTGTCCATCATATACGTGCAAGCCACCTATCTCTAAATGAGGCAATTCGACCACCAATTCGTACAAATTGAAGGCGACTTGATTCGCTTTGATGCCACTTCGGTGATAACCATTGTTGATGTCCAGCAATACATTTATCTGCAAATCAGCCTCTTTCCAAACTTTAGACAATTGCCTTGCAGTCGCTTCATTATCGACCAAAGTTCGCCATTTGACTTCGGGAAAATTCTGCATCAACTTCAATAAACGGGGAATTTTGGTGTCTGTCGGCTGATGTGCCAAAATCACATCTTTGCCGCCATTCAAGGCTATCATTTCCGCCTCTGCAATGGTCGCACATTTGAATTTTGTGATGCCGTATTCTTCTACGTGCATTCGGATGATTTCCCCCATTTTATGGGTTTTGACGTGTGGGCGGAGGCGGTCAATTCCTTCTGCGGTTTGAATGGCAGATTCGATATTTTGACGGACTCGATTGGGGTAAACGAGTAGAGCAGGAGAATCTATTTGGTGGATGTTTTGGACGGTGTACCAACTCATTGTAGGATTGTTTGATGGTTGAATTGTTGAATTGTTAGGAATTTATAGTTTTTCTTCGAGGCTGCAAATTAAAAGTGGGTATTTGATAAAAAAGAAAGGAATGAATATTTCTGTATGCGCCTTTTCTTACTGCAATCGGGCAATATCAGTATATTGTTCTTCAATTTGCTTCAAACTCAAACAAACAATATGCGATATCCTTTCTTACTCTTGTTCATTCCTCTAATTTTTCTGATTTCTTGCAGTGAAACCCCTTACACTTCAAAAATACCCAAACTACTCATTGTCACCGTATCGGACACTACCAAAGTACAACCTTCAAAGGAATTGTTGCAGCAAATCCAAGATATTGCAGCAAGCGAAAACAAGGAAGTATTGTTGGCCAGTGATTTAGAGAATTTGAATGAAGAAACCTTGCTTTCGTATAGTGCTTTGGTGCTGGATGGTTTTTTGGTCAATAATTTGAAGATACAACACCAAAATGCCATCAGGCGGTACGTGCAAATGGGAGGCGGTTTGATGGTGTTGAATAGTCCAAAACCAAATCCTTATGAATGGGCTTGGTTGGCAGCTTTTTTTGAAGGAGATAAATTGAAGGAAAATAACGATAGGGTTGTTTTGGTGGAAAGTGAAACGGAAGAATTGAAGGAAAAAATCCTTTTTGCCATAGGTGAAAACAAGCGTTTCCCTTCAAAAGCTCAAAGCCTCAAAACACCTGACTTTAACCGCTTCAACAAGGTGGTTTTGGATGATAGTGTGTATGAACCGATGGAGTTGGACGTATTGCCTGATGGGAAGGTGGTGTTTATTGAGCGGAGGGGTTTGATGAAAATGTACGACCCCAAATTGAAGGAAACGAAGGTGATTGGGAATTTTGATGTGTGTACGGAAGGAAATTACGAAGATGGTCTGCTGGGTTTGGCTTTAGACCCAAAATTTGGCAAGGAAAATTTTTACCTCTACCTCTACTATTCGCCTCCTTGTGATGTGTCGTATCAATATCTTTCCCGTTTTTTGTTGTTGGGCGACACGATTTTGCCGAGTTCAGAAAAAGTGGTGATGAAAGTGTTGGTGCAGCGAGAAACTTGTTGTCATTCAGGTGGTTCGGTGGAGTTTGGGCCCGATGAGTTGTTGTATCTTTCGACGGGCGACAATACGAGTTCTAAAGAATCGGATGGCTATTCTCCTTTGGATGAACGTCCTGGCAGAGCGCCTTTTGATGCCCAAAAAGGTTCGTCAAACACCCACGATTTGAGGGGGAAAATCTTGCGAATCAAGGTGGATGAAAATGGGGATTATTCGATTCCTGACGGCAATTTGTTTGCGAAAGATGGTAGTGAGGGGCGGCCCGAAATCTATGTGATGGGCGCACGAAACCCCTTCCGAATTGCGATTGATGGGAAAACAAACTTTTTGTATTGGGGCGATGTGGGACCTGATGCAGGCGCAGATTCACCCAAATATGGGCCGCAAAGTTACGATGAATGGAATCAGGCTCGACAAGCGGGCAATTATGGTTGGCCTTATTTTGTGGGCGACAATAAAGCCTATCCCGACCGAGATTTTGCGATGGATACGGTTGGGGCGGTGCAAAACCCGATGCGTCCTGTCAATCTTTCGCCCTTCAATACGGGTGCGAAGGTATTGCCGCCTGCTCAACTGCCGATGATTTGGTATCCATACAGCAAATCGGAGGAGTTTCCGATTTTGGGAGAAGGGGGAAGGAGTGCGATGTGTGGGCCGATTTACTACCAAAGTCAGTATGTGAAGGACTACGACTCTAAGGTGCAATTCCCTGATTACTACAATGGTAAAATGTTTATCTATGAATGGGCGAGGTCTTGGATTTTGGCGGTGAGTTTTGATGCACAGGGTGATTTGAAGCAAATAGAACCTTTTTGGCCCGAAATGCCTTTGTCGAAACCGATTGACATGGTGTTTGGTCCTGATGGTGCGATGTATATTTTGGAGTATGGTCGGCAGTATTTTTTGAACAATCCCGATGCTACTTTGTCCCGAATTGAGTTTGCGAATGGCAATCGTGCGCCTGTTCCGAATCTATTGGTGGACAAACCAAATGGTGCTGCCCCTCACACGGTTCAGTTTTCGGCTGTCGAAAGTTTTGACTACGATTTGGAGGATTCTTTGCTAACTTTTGAGTGGTTTTTTACGGAGGAAAAGGAGGCGCAAGCGATTGGTGAAAAGGTGGAATTTACCTTCAATGAAGTGGGCATTTATACGGCAAAATTGAAGGTGACAGACTCGCGTGGAGTTTCTGCAATGGCTGAAACGAAGATACAAGTCGGCAATGAACCACCTGCAATTGCGCTAAATTATTCGGGCAACCGTTCTTTTTTCTTTCCGAATACAAGTGCGGGGTATGCGGTCAAAATTGCAGACCGTGAGGATGAAAAAAATGGAGGCATTGACGCTGCAAATGTTTTTGTGTCTTGGTCTTATTTGAAGGATGAAAGTTATGTGGAGGCGATTGAGTTGGGTAAAATGGCTTTGCCGAAAGGTTCGATTCAGCATCTGGAGGGTAGTTTTTTGATGAAAAAAAGCGACTGCTATACTTGTCACGATTTGGAGAAACCGAGTATCATTCCTGCTTACCGCCAAATCGCCCAAAAATATCCCTTCAATGAACAGTCGGTTAATTATTTGGCTTCCAAAATCATCAAGGGTGGCAATGGTGTTTGGGGTGAACGTTTGATGGCAGCGCATCCGCAATTGAGTGAACAGGAAGCGGCTGCAATGGCTCGCTATATTTTGTCTTTGGAGGAGAAAAGTATGCCTTTGAAAGGAGTGGTTGATATGGATTTGAAGGGAAAAAACCCAAAAAAAGGAGCTTTTGTTTTAACTGCAAATTATACGGACAAAGGGGCGGGTGATTTTGAAGCGATGGACGTGTGTGAAACCTTGATTTTGAAGCCACCTAAGTTGGATTTTGGGGATGCGGACTTTTTTCATCAATCGGAGTTGTGTTCTTTTGGGGAGAATCGGGAGTTGGTGATGCTGTGTGGGGTGCAGGATGGGGCTTACATGCGTTTTGATGGGGTGGATTTGAAGGGAGTGAAGAAGGTGAATCTTAGGGTAAATGTGGCGGATGATTGTCGGGTGATGCTTAGGGTTGATGCGCCTGATGGTGAGGTGATTGGGAGTGTGGAGCTTGCGCCTAAGTCTGCTTCAAGTTCGGAGGATTGGCGAGTGGTTTCGATTTTGATTGAAGGGATTGAAGGGAAACGAGATTTTTATGTGGGTTTTGAGGATGTTGGGAAAGAGAAGATTGGATGGGGATTGGTGGATGTGGATTGGGTGGGGTTTGACGACCTCCCCTAACCCCTCCGAGGGAGGGGGACTTTCTATAGTATGTGTATTCCCCTCCGAGGGAGGGGGATGTTTGGGGTGCTTAATCTTAAAAGGGAAAAGGATTTGTGAAAAAATGAATTTGTTTATATATTTGTTCTGATTGATAACCGACATCCCCTATCCCCTCCAAAGGAGGGGGACTTTCTATAGTATGTGTATTTCCTTTCTTTGGAGGGGCTAGGGGAGGTTAAAAGTAAACACAAGGCAATGGAAAACAATAACTTTGGCTGGAAAACAGCAAATCCTACATTTTACCAGATTTCTCGACAGTACCAATTGACATTACGAAAGAACCAAACACCAGCTGAAAAGGTGCTTTGGGAGCTTGTTAGGAATAAGCAGTTAGGAGGATTTAAGTTTAGGCGACAGCATATTATTGGGGTTTTTATTGTGGATTTTGTGTGTATTGGGGCGAAATTGGTGATAGAAGTGGATGGACGGATTCACGATTTTCAGAAGGAATATGATGAGGCGAGAACAAAGTTTTTGAATGTAGAAGGATTTGAGGTGATTCGATTCAAGAATGAGGAGGTACTATATGATATTGAGAAGGTGAAGTTGAAGATTGTAGAATTATTGGAACCTCTCTTAATCCCTTCAAAGGAAGGTGAGATAGATTCGAATACAGTTTAGAAAAATACATAAAATGCAAGAAAACCCCAAAAACAAACTCGGTCAATATTTCACCCCCACCATCGTAGCCGATTTTATGATTTCGTTGGCAAATATCAACCCCGATGCTGCAATATTGGAACCTGCCTGTGGAGAAGGAGTTTTTTTGGATTTATTGCAGCAAAAAGGCTTTCGGAATTTGACCGCCTATGAAATTGACCCTCAATTGGCAACCGCCTATTCTTGTGTGAGATATGAAAGTTTTGTAGCTGCTACTAGTGAAGAAAAGTACGATTTGGTGATTGGGAATCCACCTTATATCCGTTGGAAAAATTTAGAAGCCAGATTGAAGGAAGAACTGACAGAAAATCCGCTTTGGAATCAGTATTTCAACAGTTTGTGTGATTACCTCTACATTTTCATTCTCAAATCCATTGAGTGCCTCAAGGAAAACGGTCAGCTGATTTTTATTTGTCCCGAATATTGGATGAATACAACTCATTCGCTCAGTTTGCGGAATTATATGGTGGAGAAGGGGTATTTTGAAAAGATTTTTCACTTCAATGAAACACCGATTTTTGACAACGCAACCATTTCGGTGGTGATTTTTAAGTATGTCAAATCACAGAAAGCTGCAAAGCCTAATATTGAAGTCGCTAAATACTATCAAAAAAAAGCCTTGAATTTGGAGGTGTTGAAGGAAATGAACCAGTCAAAATCGGGTCATCCAGATATCCAAAAATTTTCTATTCCGCCTTTTGAAGTCCATCAACGATGGTTGTTAATTTCGGAGAAGGAGAGGGGAGAGGTTGAGGAATTTGAGAAGGCTTGTGTAGATTTGACAGGTAAAGATGAAGGTTTGAAGGAAAATTACGACACCATAGGCGATGTTTGTGAGATTGGGAATGGAATGGTGAGCGGTTTAGACAAGGCTTTTCAGTTGGAGGGGCAGTTGTTGGATGAAATGGAGGTGCAGCATAGTATTCAAGTGGTGAAGGCAAAACATTTACGCCCTTTTCATTACCAACAAACGACTCCTTACCTATTTGTGAATGGCGTGAAAAGTGAGGAGGAATTGAAGACTCATTTTCCCAATTTTTATGAGAAATTGCAGCCTTTCAAAACACAACTGCAAAAACGCTATCAATACAACCGTTTGATTCCCTATTGGAATTGGGTTTTTTTGCGGAATTACAAGCTCTTTGCTTCGGATAAACCCCGAATTTTCGTTCCCTGCAAAGAGAGAATATCTAACAAGGATTATTTTCGATTTGCCTATGTGGGAAGTGGAATTTTTCCGACGCAAGATGTGACGGCTTTGTTTTTGAAGGAGACCACAAAAGAAAGCATCTATTATGTATTGGCTTTTTTGAACCACCCAAAAGTATTTCATTGGCTGAGAAACAAGGGGATTGTGAAAGGGAGCATTGTGGAGTTTTCGGAGAAACCGCTTTCGAGTATTCCTTTTCGGAAAATCAATTGGGCGAATCCAACGGAAGTGAAATGGCATGGTGAAATAAGCAGACTGACCCTGCAATATCTTCAAAATGAGCTGAAAGGAGAGGCTGAGAGAGTGAATGTTTTGTTGGATAAGTTATTGAAGTGAGAGCCGAAAAAACAGGAGTAATGAATAAAGCAATTTTTTTAAAAATATCGATATATATTCTGCTCGTTATCGCCTTAGCAGGCTTGGGGACTATAATCTATTGTGGCCCTTTTTATGATTGGAGGGTGAGGAAATCGGAAGAACATGTGAGACAAAGTATTCAGGATAATTATGCAAACCACAAAGAAGATTTTGAAGAGTTGATAGCTTATGCAAAATACCTTCCAGATAGCAGCAGTATTGGTTTTTCAAAAGGTGATACATTGGGATTTATATTGACTTCCATTAAGCCTGCTAATCATTCAAATCCTGTTACTTTATTTATGTCTGAAGAAGAGGATTTGTACACTCCTCAATTTGAACTTGATGAAAATTGGAATGCTTTGGTATTTATTGAAGATACTATATTGAAGTTTGAGAATTGGACATGGCGTTTTCAGGGAAGCTTTGATTTTCATGAGATTACAAAATTGGAAACGTACTTCTCACTCACCAAAGAGAAACTAAAATACCTCAAAATGCTACTCGAAAAAACAGATTGTGAGTCCATTATCATTGAAAATGATGGAGATGTTCGATTGGTATATGATGGATTTTTGATGTGGTATGAATATCTGATTCCTAAAAATGAAAGTGAAATTCCAGAAGGCTATCAAAAAATCGATAAAAATATTTATTTTGGATTGTTTGACAGTGGCTTATATTGCGGAGGAGAACTGATAATGTTCACGAAGTAATATCTACCTAACTCTCCAATTCTCCTACCTTTCTCCCATTACTCCAAACCATCAATCCCACGCCCAACAGCACAAACGGAATACTCAGCCATTGCCCTGTGCTGAATAGTCCCAAAGCATTTTCAAAACCTCCTTGTGCATTTTTGAAGTACTCCATCACAAAGCGGAAACCAAAAATCAAGACCAAAAACAGTCCAAAAATAAAGCCTTGTTTTTTGTAAAAATCGGTTTTCCAATACACAAACATCAAGATGCCGAAACTGAACAAATAACACAGCGATTCATAGATTTGAACAGGATGTCGGGGGATTGCATCCACTCTTGCGAAAATGAAAGCCCACGGCACATCGGTTTGAATACCATATATTTCGGAGTTCATCAGGTTTCCCAATCGAATAAAACAACCTGCCAAAGCTACTGCAATGACCACTTTATCCAATATCCACAATACCGATTTTTTAGTAATCCGTTTGGAGTAAATCCAAAGAGAAAGCGGAATCGCTATGGCAGCCCCATGACTCGCCAAACCCCCATTCCAGATTTTGAGGATTTCGACAGGATTTGCAGAGTAGTAGGCCCAATCGTAGAAAAACACATTGCCCAACCTTGCACCAACAATTGTACCTATCATGGTGTAAATCAAACAAGAATCCAACCATTCTTCTGGAGCATCTTCCCGCAAAAACATTTTTCGCACCAAAAAATAACCCAACAAAAAGCCCATTGCAAACAGCAAACCATACCATCTGATAGGGCGGGGACCGATGTGAAAAATGTCGGGATTGACATTCCAAGTAATGTATGCTAATAAATCCATGTTGTTGAATTGTTAAATTGCTTTGTTTTTGAACTATAAGATTGTGTGATTGAAGAATGGTTAATAGCTAAAACCATAAAACCATAAAACCATAAAACCATAAAACCATGAAACCATAAAACCATAAAACCATAAAACCATCAAACCATCAAACCATCAAACCATCAAACCATCAAACCATCAAACTTTTCTTACCACAAGGTAATTCCCTTGATACTTCTTCACCACGACCTTCGTTCCAGCTTCAATGAAATCACCCGTTGTAATGGCATCATATCGTTCGTCCTCTACTTCAATTTTACCCGAAATTTTGAGGTCAGTTAAAGCAACACCCTCTTTGCCGATAAGAGCTTCGTATTCATTGGCTTTGATGGTAAAACCTTTAGAAGATTCCTGAGTTTCTGCCAACACCAATCGGTCAAAAGCTTTGGATTTGACAAATTTGCCGCCCAGCAATACTGCTAAAATGACAGAGCCAATAATCGAAAACAACACCCTTGTAAAAGCATTGGTAATATCATCTGAGGTCGTGAAGGTGAAATCAAAATAATCATTTTGTACCAAACTCAGCGAAAGTCCTGCAAAAATGAGAATAATCCCACTGATGCCTGCAATGCCCATACCTGGCAGAACAAATATTTCGACGGCAAGCAGTATGACCCCAATCACAAAAAGCAATATTTCCCAGTTTTGTGCCAGTCCTTCGATGTAATTGGGCGCAAAGTACAAAATTGAAGCGGTAATTGCAGCCAAAATCGGAAAACCTACCCCAGGAGTTTGAATTTCTGCATAAATTCCCATAAACATCACCACCATCAAAAAACCACTGAGCATTGGATTGGACAAAATCCCGATGAGTGTATCCAGCCAAGTAGGCTCATATTCTGTCACCACTGCTTGATTGTTGGGAACCAAATGGTCAATGACTGCCTCAATATTGTTGAATTTTGCTTCACAAAAGCCATACTTCAAAGCCTCAGAAGTAGTGAAAGTCAGGGTTTTGGCGGAGTCAATGATGCCAGGGATAGTAATTCGATCATCCACCATCGCTTCTGCAATGCGTGGATCTCTGCCCTGTGCTTCGGCGGTAGAGCGCATAGTTGCCCTCATATAAGATTGGTATTTGTCGGGCATTTGTTCACCCGTTTGATTGACCACCGTTGCAGCACCAATTTGTGCGCCTTCGACCATGTAAATACTATCGCAAGCCAAAGAAATCAAAGCACCAGCCGAGGCTGCATTGTTGTCAATAAAAGCAATTGTAGTAGGCTTGGCTTTCAGTAGTTTGGTGCGAATAGAATCCGCCATATCTACTGCGCCACCATAGGTATTGAGATGCACGATGATGTAATCCATATTTGCCGCCTCCGCTTCTTCAACGGCTCTTTTGACCCTTCGCCAAGCGGCAGGAAAAATGGCTTCGTTTAGCTCGAATACATAAATTTTATTTTTTGGAACAATTTTAGTGGCATTAGTGGGGTTATTTTTATTTAAAGGTTCTGTATTCGTTGCTTTTAACGTATCAACATTTATGGTGTCAATAGCAGGGGATTGTGCAAGCATTGTGCTGCAAAGCAAAAAAGGAACGAAAAAAAATAAGATAGTTCGCATATCAATTTGTAATTTAAGAAGCGACCAAAAAATAACTAAAAGTTTATATTGTGTAAGGATTTAAAAACCAAGTGTCATTATGATTTTAATGCTTTGGTAATGTTGATTTTTCCAATAATTTGCACTCCTCATTCCCAAAAATAATAACAAATCTACTACAAAATATACGACCAATTCTCGATTTTTTGTAAATTCGCTTAAATATTATATTTTAAACCGCAATAATAAGTTATGAAAAAGTTTATTTTAACTGCATTTTTAATAAGTCTAACGCTATGTGCAGTTGTTGCACAAAATAATACAACCAACCATATTGTAAAAAAAGGAGAAACACTTTACCGTCTTTCGGTTATGTACAAACTCAGTATTCCTGATATTAAAGCTGTAAACCCCAATATCGTTGGTGATAATATCAACATTGGAGACATCGTGAAGATACCTGTTGGAGGGAGTAGTTTGGTCAATATGAGTGCAACAGCAGGTATAGATAATGGAATTGAAGTAAAATTGGGTGATGTACCTGGCGTTGATATGAGTGCGGATAAACTAACTGCAGAAACGGCCGCTCAGTATAAAAAAACCATTGTGGAAAACCCTTTGGCGGGACCGATTCCAGACGGCAAAATTATCTTAGCATCACCGCCAACCCAAAAACCTGATGTAAAAATCACTGCAAATCCTTCAACAGGAGAAACGCCAATTGCAGTTGATAAAAAACCGAAAACTTTGATTGATGATTTAGAAAAAATCAGCCCAAAAGATATGGTGGATTTGGGTGACATCAAACCTGTACGCCACATTGTTTCTACTGGCGAAACTCTCTATGGCTTATCAAAAATGTACAATCAAAGCCTCAAAGCACTTCAAAATTGGAACGACCTTTCGGCAGGAGCTATTAAGAATGGACAAGGGCTGATTGTAGGATGGTTGGTTCCCGAAGGTGCAAAAGCACTTGCTGTTCCTCCTAAACCTATGAAACCCATGACTGTTTTTGAGCGGAAATACTTCAATATGGTGGAAGATTCGACTGGTAAATACAAACAAAAAGCACAGACAGGTATCGCAACATGGTTTGATGAAACCGAACCTTCTCGTGGTGATAATATGTATGCGCTTCACAAAGATGCGCCACTTTTTTCGATAGTGCGTGTCACCAATCCACTCAACAACCGTTCGATTTATGTGAAAGTGATTCAAAAACTACCCGACAATACTGCCAATGAAGGTGTATTGATTCGCCTGACTTCTAGTGCTGCAAAAGAATTGAACATCTTGGATGAAAAATCGCAGGTAAGCACACGGTTTTTTGTGACGAATTGACACTCACATTGAATCATTTTAAATACACTAACAAAAAATCCTCTATCATTTACTTCAATGGTAGAGGATTTTCTGTTACTTGGTCAGATCTCAATCCCCGCGCTTTGTGGTAAGACTTTCCTTCAAAATTCCCTAAAACGGATACCCAATCCCAAACTGCCAAGTCACAATATTTCTATCCGCCACCCAGCGTTCACCCGCAGGCTGTCGAGGGTCTCGAAGGCGGTAGCCAAAATCCAAACGAAGCACAAAATATCCAAAATCGAGCCGTGTACCCACGCCCGTTCCCAATCCCAAACTTCCCCAAAAATCTTTGAAGGAAAGCAAACCGCCTGTCGTTTCGTTTTCTTCACGCAAAGTCCACACATTTCCAGCATCTACGAACAATGCTCCTTTGAGGTATTTCCAAATCGGAAAACGGTATTCGACATTGGCTTCAATGCGAATATCACCCCGACGAAATGCCTTCACATTGGTCGTATCGAGGTTCAAATTGGTCGTACCAGGTCCCAAACGCCCCAACTGAAAAGCCCGCAAACTGTTGGGTCCTCCAATAGAAAACCGCTTCACAAAAGGCACCGCATCTGAATTGCCATAAGGAATCACCAAACCCGTAGCAATCCTCGAAACCAATTCGCTTTTGGCTGTCACCATTTTGTATTTCCTAAAATCTGCTTCCACACGAGCAAACTGTGCATAGTCAATACCAAAAATTTTGAGACTATCCGTGATGTTATTAGCCCGTAGCAGTTGTTCGATATTGGAAAGTCCTGCCCCTGCAACTTCAATAGTACCTCTGAATACATCAAAATCCCTTCGTTGGTTAAGGTCTTGATTTGTAAAAGAGTAGGAATAAATAGGGCCAACAATGATTCGAGGCTGAAAGGTCAATCTTTGACGGGGGTTTTGCTGCAAATATTCATCAAACGATGGAGTTGTATTGGTAACATTTACCGAGCTAATAGACAGAGGACTGAAAGTGTGTAAATGCTGGTTGCGGCTCAACTCTTGCTGTTCTCGCCAAGTATAGCCATACGCCAAATTGTAAGAAGTAATTGTAAATTGATTGGCACTTTCGACCCGACCAAAACCTATTCGTATATTTGTAGTTGGACGGTTTTGATTCGATACTTTTGGGTGAAAACGTTTGGGGGCAAGGAATTTGGGTAAACTTAATACGGCTTCACCACTGAATTCATTGATATTGTTTCTTGGATTATCAGAGTTTGTATTGTTACCAATATTGACGGTTTGACCATAATACAGGTTGAGGTTCAGTGCTTCTGCTCCTTTAAAAGTGTTTTTATTTCGATACGTTCCGCCTACTGCAATACCCAAAAGCCCTCCTGTGCCGCTAGAAGCAAATGCACTAGCCGTTTGGTTGTTTACTTCCATATTGGTAGATACACCTTGTCGAACACTTGGAACCAAACGGATGAAAGTATTGAGTTGATTTTCAGCAATAGTATCTTTAGTGAAACCTATGGTGACAAACTTAAAAACCCCCAAACTAAACAAACGATTGATGGTATTTTGATAATCATTTTGGGAGTACAGTTTTCCTTGTTTGAGGAGCAAATGATCTACAATGGCTTGAGGTTTGAATTTTCTGGCCGCAGGTGTGATGAAGTAATAGCCATTCACAAAAGTCGTATCAGGATAGTTAAATAGTGTATCTTTTGGATTATGTTGGGTATAAACGAATACCTTACCAATCCGATAAGGCGTATGCGAACCATTTGAAGCTTGCTTGACCTTCAAGTAAACTTTGATAGAGCGGTTGATTTTGGAACTGTCTAAATCATAATGTATAAAGTTGCTACTAAAATTATAGTAACCATTGTTTCGCAAATATTGGGTAATACGGATTCTTTCTTGCTGCAATACATCGGCATCAAATTGGTCATTGGTCTGCAAATAGCTACCCCATTTTATTTCTTGAATCACCTTCGCAATCGGATTTGTTGCCGTATCAGTAGGTAGAAAAATGCTGTCAATTCGATAGGGTTTTTCTACCGATACTTTGTAGGTAACAGAAGTAGACCGATTTTTGGTAACAGTTTCATAGCTCACATTTTGCTGAAAATAACCTTTTTTTTGCAGCTTCAATGCCATCACTTGTTGTGAACGATCCAATAAAGTGCTGTCTATGAGTACAGGTGGTTGTCCCAAATTTCGCCTAAGCCATTCCCCCAAGCCCTTTTTAGCATTTCGAGTGCGGTTGTATATCCAAAGCTTCACCTTCCCAATGCCCAGAAATTTGGCATTAGGTTTCGGGCGTGATAAATTGTATAATTGTTCCTTCAAATCGGATTTATCCTTGATAGCGATATCTGATTTGAAGTCGATAAGCGTAGTTTTGTGCAGGGTTTTACCTTCGGGCAAATGACGGGTATGCGTACAACTCATTGCAGAAAACAAGCAGCACAAAAACAGCAATTTTATTAAACGTTGATTATTTTTCACAATGCTTACTAAAAACCGAGTTAAATATATAAGGTCACTCAAAATTAAGAAATATCGGCAGATGAATGCCGCTTTTGTCGTTGAAGGAGACAAAATGGTATTGGAGTTGCTGCAATCTAATATTCCGATTCAAGGTATTTATGCCTTAGAATCGTGGACACAAAAGCACCGATCTTTACTACAATCGGTAGCGGACAAAGTTATTGAAGTCAATGAGAAGGACTTGAAAAGTATCTCCAATTTGGATACACCCAATCAGGTTTTGGCTCTGGCTGCAGTACCTCCTTTTGAAGTATATCCCTCCACAATAAATCAATTTGCTTTTGTTTTAGACGATATTCAAAACCCCGGCAACTTGGGTACAATTATACGCACCGCAGATTGGCTCGGAATGACTCATCTATTTTGTTCCTCTACTTCCACAGATGCTTACAGTCCAAAAGTGGTGCAAGCAAGCATGGGATCACTCTTCAGGCTGCAATTGGTCTATACTGATCTTCCTACCTTATTCAAACGTTTTAAAGACGTGCCTGTATATGGTGCTTTGTTAGAAGGGAACAATTTGTTTTCGACTAAGTTTGAGGGGCAAGGGTTTATCTTGATGGGAAATGAAGGGCAAGGTATTGGTGATGACCTTCAATCTTATATCACTCATCCGATTACGATTCCGAAAAGAGGCAAAGCGGAGTCGCTCAATGTCGCCATTGCAGCGAGCATTATTGGGGCGGTGGCGGTGTTGGGGTAATGTCACATTTCCTTCCCAATCAAATAAACCGTATAGGCAATATAACTCCCCAAAAGAACCCCCGCTTCCCACCTGTCCAACTTTTGCCGAACACCCGTAAACATGGCAACAAACAAAAAAAGTGTTCCGCCAGCCAAAATGAAAATATCTGTATTGAAGACCGTATTGTAGGGCAAAGGTCGAATGAATCCGCTAATAGACAAAATAAGGAAGATATTGAAGATGTTAGAACCAATGATGTTTCCAATGGCGATATCGCTGTTCTTTTTGGTAGCAGCCACAACAGATGTCACCAATTCGGGAAGCGATGTACCCGCAGCAACAATGGTCAATCCAATGATTTTTTCGCTCACGCCCATCGTTTCTGCAATTTTGATGGCATTGGTCACAACAAATTGACCGCCTGCTATCAAGCCTACCAAACCCATCGCAATAAAACCCCATATCTTTGGATTGGAAAGGTCTGCTGTTGAAGGTTCGAGTACTACGGGGTCGTTTTGAAGTTGTTTGTAAACGTAGAATAAGAAAAGTAAAAAAAATATCATCAATACAAAACCATCTATGCGGGTAAGCGAAGGAGGGGCTGAACTTAGATAGCTATTGGCAGACAAAAACAAAACGATGATGGCGACAAACGAAAACGGAATTTCTCGCCAAACCGTACTCGACTGAACGACAATGGGAGAGATGAGTCCCACAATGCCGAGAATAATAAATAAATTAAAATTATTGCTACCAATCACATTGCCGAATACAATGTCCGAATAGTTTTGGTAGGCTGCAATCGAATTGACGACCAATTCGGGAGCCGAAGTTCCAAATGCTACAATGGTTAATCCTATAGCAAGGTCAGAAATGTTGTTCTTTTTGGCGAGAGCCGAAGAACCATATACCATCCAATCTGCACCTTTGATTAGTAAAGCAAAACCTATGATTATCAATACTATTTGAAGAAACATTTTATTTTTATGGGTTTTTATTTTTCTGAAAAAGAGTTGTTTAAATACCTGCAATAGCAGATGATTGATTCCACTATAACTTGGAATGCTTCAAAAACGTTTCATTAGTTGAAAATAAAGTTTTTTCAAAAAATAGAAGACTCCGTTTTTGAAGTAAACAGCTCGAGAAACTTCATTCCTCTATAGGAATTGCCTTTTTTGTTCAATTTTGGACTCCAAACAGCAATAGCATATTCATTGGGATACACAGCTATAATTCCTCCTCCAACACCACTTTTGCCAGGCAAACCTACTCGATAGGAGAATTCACCTGCTTCGTCATAAAAACCGCAGGTTTGCATGATGGCATTGATGCGCTTGGTTTGACTTGTGGTGAGAATGGATTCTTTCGAAAAAGAATTTTTTCCGTTATTCGCCAAAAAAAGAAAGGTTCGGGAAAGTTCTTTGCAGGTCATTTCGATGGAACACATACTGTAGTAAAAGTCCAGTACTACTTCAATATCGTTGTGTATATTACCAAACGATTTGAGGAAGTTAACCAAAGCAGCATTGCGAAAACCCGTTGATTTTTCGGAATCTATGATGGTTTGGGAGTAGTCAATATTGGAGTTGTTGGATATTTCTTGGATGAAGGTGAGTAACGTCTGTTTTGGGTTGTCCAAAAGACTCACCAAGATGTCGCAAATCACTATTGCCCCTGCATTGATAAATGGATTGCGGGGAATACCAAAGTCGTACTCCAACTGTACCAAAGAATTGAACGAACTTCCTGAAGGCTCTACACCTACCCGTTCCCATAATTTTGCATCTTCCATTTTGTAGGCAAGGGCGAGTGTTAAAACCTTGGAAATGCTTTGAATAGAAAATTTTACATTGCTATCGCCAACGTAGGAATGTTCGTGTTGAATCGTAGTCAAGTGAATCCCAAACCTATCGGGATTCACAGTGCTGAGTTCGGGAATATAAGTGGCAACCTGACCAATATTTTCGCCATTTTTGACTTTGATGTAGATTTCTTCAATGATTTTCTGGTAGTTCATGTCATAGGTTTACCCAAAAATAGAAAATCACTTTGCAGCATCAAAACAAATAACAGTCAAACTTTTTCAGCTTATTCGCTCCAAACAAGCCATATAAAAACCATCAAAGCCATACTTGTAAGGCGACAATGCCAAATCACTCATCAACTCAAATTTGCCGTCTTGTTGGTCTAAAAAATGGTCAATTTGAATTTGGTTTTCAGAAGTCAAGATACTGCAAGTAGCATAAACCAATTTACCGCCAACCTTCAGCATTTTGCTGTATTCCTGCAAAATATTGGCCTGCAATTTTCGGACTTCACGAAGGTTATCGGGAGTAAGTTTCCATTTGGTATCAGGCTTTCGCTTCAATACTCCTAAACCAGAACAAGGAACATCCAGCAAAATCCTATCAGCAGAGTTGTACAAGGAGTGCATATTTTTCGGAATTTCTTGTGTGCGGATATTGTTCGCTCCTGCCCTTTTAGCCCTTTGTCTCAAAATTTCGAGTTTATTGGCATGGATATCCATCGCCAAAATCTCACCCTTATTCTCCATCAAAGCAGCGAGGTGAAGCGTTTTGCCGCCTGCTCCTGCACACGCGTCAATCACTTTCATACCAGGCTTCACACCCAGAAAAGGAGCAATTAGCTGTGAGCCAGCATCCTGTAGTTCAAACCAACCATTTTTGTAGGCTTCACTTTTTTGTAGACTTTTTTCTTGTTTCACCACAAATGCATCTTTACACCACGGCAACATCATAAAAGCATAGCCCTCATTTGACAACCAATCGTAAAGTTCTGTTTTTGAAGTTTTCAATCGGTTGGCACGGATAACCGTATGGGCAGGTTGATTCATTGCAGCCAACTCAAGTTCCCATTGTTCCTCCCCAAGTTCATGCTCACCCAACACATCTATCCAATCGGGAATAGACTCTCTGATATGGCGCACATTTTTGATGGCCTCGTAGTTGTGGCGCAAAATAGAAGGGTTGATATTTTGAAACTCCTTCCATCCAGGCAAATCTTCTCCCTTTAGGGTGAGCCACACACCAAATAAATGCCAAAAGTCATTTGTTTTAGGCTCGATATCATAGTTGGCAGTCTCAATCACGAGTCGCCACCAACGCACCATTTCGTAGGTATGCTGTGCAATAAAATGTCGGTCACGTTTACCCCATTTTTTATTGGACTTCAAGGTGCGCTCAATTACTTGATCCGCATACTGATGGTGTGCAAAAATATCTTCAACGGCTTGTGTAACAGCCTCTACTAAATTTCTGTGAAGTCTCACGGTTTTTAATGTGGTTTTGATGTTAGTAAATGGTTCAGAAAGTGGTTAAGTCAAGGTGTCTGTCTGGGATAGCATATCATTCGTAACAAATTTACCACTTTATTTTAGCTAAAGAGGGAAACCTTGCCCAGTTTGAATGAAACTTGAATGGGGTTAGGCAAGATATAAAAGTGTTCTGTAATTGATTGAGTATATTTTATTGAATTAATAAATATAGAGCAATAAATATTTTTTTATTGAATGTGAAGTGCGATATGTTTATGTATTAACTGAAATTTATGATGGATTATTTTTTTCTATTGATATTCTTCTATGTATGCCAAGCACAAGTCAATAGTTGCTTCCACGCCCTTTTTATGGGTGCGCTCCATGCCGTGAGAAGCTGCTACCCCAGGGCCAATCAAGGCTACCCGAAAATCATTTCCTGCTGCCAAAGCTGCCGAACCATCTGAACCATAGTAAGGATAAATATCCAGTTTGAAGGGAATGTCTTTACTTTCTGCAATGTTCACCAGCCGTTTACGCATCAAATAATCGTAGGGGCCAGTTGAATCTTTGGCACAAATGGAACAGTGGTATTCACTACCAGCAGTGTCTCCACCAACTACTCCCATATCCAAAACCACCAGTTCCTGAATCGTTGGCGCATAACCACAAGTACCGCCATGACCAACTTCCTCATAATTGGAGAAAAACAATTGGACAGGGGCACTCTGTTTTTTCTCCTTCAATCGGCGGGCTACTTCAAACAGCACATAGCAGCTAATTTTGTTGTCCATAAAACGGGACTTGATAAAACCATTGTCCAGTTCTTGATATTTGGTATCAAAACAGATGAAATCACCTACCCGAATACCCAACTTCTCAACATGTTCTTGATTGTGAACTTCTTCGTCAATGCGAATGTGCATGTTCTTCAATTCACGCTTGGTGCTTTCCGCCTCTCGATTGGTATGGACCGAAGGATTATTGAGTAGTAATGTACCTGTATATACTTGGTCATTTAGTGTGTAAATTCTGCAATATTCTGCTTCAAAGCTCGTAAGTATTGGGCCTCCAATTTTGGAGAAAGACAAAGTGCCATCTCCTTTCACTTTAGTAACGATTGCCCCCAAAGTATCGACATGAGCTGCAAAAGCAAGAGTGGGAGCATCGCCCAAATCGCAGGTGACAGCTCCTTTGTTGGTGAATTTGGGGTTGTAGCCATAACTTTGCAGTAAGTCAAAGATATATTTACAGGCTTTGTGGGTAAATCCACTTGGAGAGTCAATTTGAACCAATTCTTTGAGCTTGTTGTATTTGAGATTTTGCATTGTAGTTGAATTGTTTTATGGTTGAATTGTTTTGGACTTTGGACAAAAGACATAAGTAGAAAGAAAAAAGAAGCAAATAATTGATTATGAGCGAATTACATTTTCAATGCAATTTCACTTAATTCCTTCGCTGTCAATGATTTAAAGCTTTTTGTCTTATGTCTTTAATCTTTCGCCCAAAGTCTAAAATTGTTTGATGGCTGAATGGACGCGTTTCTATTTCTGCTTTGAATTTGAAGTTTTACATATCGCTGGCAAATCTATTTCCCATAGCGGCTAATATTTAGCAGTCGATTGTACATATTGATCATACTATCTTGAGATGCGCCCATCAAAAACATTCCATAAACTATCCCATTCGCAATATTCACACGAAAATAGTTATTTTGCTCATATTTACGGGCCGAAACAATGACTGCTTTGGGAATGATTTTGAAAGGCAATGTTTTTCGAGCACGGATAATGAACTCATAATCTTCCATGATGCGGTATTGTTCATCAAAACCATTCAAGTTTTCAAAAGCAGATTTTGAAACAAAGAGAGATTGGTCGCCGCCTCTCGATATAAGTCTGTCAAAACGAGTAAAAAAGGCGTTGATTTTTAGTAGTCCTTTATTGAAATTAAATTTGAAGCGAAAACTCCCAATAGGATAATTTTCTTCAATAGCCTTACAAATATCTTCTGCAAAAGAAGTCGGTGGGCGGGTATCTGCATGGACAAAATAGAGAATGTCACCCGTGGCATGTGTTGCTCCAAAGTTCATTTGTTTGGCTCGACCTCTTTGAGGGCTTTTTAGGGGGATTGCTCCCAATTGCCGAGCTACTTCTAAGGTTTGGTCTGTGCTGTCTCCATCTACAACGAGTACTTCTGCAATGTATTTATCGCCATATTGAAGTAAATGTGGAACAAGTTGACGAATATTGTCTACTTCGTTTAATGTTGGTATGATTACGCTGATTTTCATAAGAGAATAGAAAGAGAAATGATTTTACACCCCTTATACTTTTTGGAGAGTCTACTCCGAAAATTTGGAGGGTAAAATAGAGAAGAAAAGCAAAAAATGTAAAGTTATTTTTTCGCTTTTACTAAACGGTAAATAATAGTAATTTTTTTAAAAAAATAACCATGAAATATTTTGAATTGCAAATTCGAGGTCGGTGTGGTTGGATTTGGTTGGGACAATCGGATGCTAATAGGCACAAAGTATTACCTGAACTGCTAAAGGAATGGGAGAAGGTATGGTCTATTGTAGAAAAAAATGATGCTATAGAAGCGGTCATATTGAGTAGCCGTCAGAAAAATTTTATGGTAGAAACCGATTTGGGTTTTTTGTTCGACATCAATGAATTGGGGGTATGGAAACCTTACGGACGACGGATACACAAACTACTACAAAAAATAGAGGTTTGTTCGAAACCTGTTATCGCAGCCATCAATGGTGATTGTAAGGGTATTGGATTTGAGTTGGCATTGACTTGCCATTATCGGCTGACGGTTTCTAATGTGGATTGTTTTTTGCTTTTTTCTGGGGCGAAGTTAGGTTTGTTGCCATTTGGAGGAGCAACACAGCGACTGCCTCGTTTGATAGGGATTCGAGCAGCATTAGAGATGTTAGTGGACAGCAAAGAAGTCAATGTTTATGAAGCGAAAGCAATAGGCTTGGTGGATCAATTGGTACATCCACATCAGCTAGAATTGGTAGCGCAGCAGCAGGCACTGGGATTGATAGGGAAGAGCATTGTGAGGAAGCCAAAGTTATCACGATGGGATAGATGGATGGAAAACACAGCTTTGGGAAGATCCATGATGTTGGATGAAGCTCGTCAAAAATTACACCGCTATACGTATGGAAATTACCCGGCACTGCTCAAAATTATTGAATGTGTGGAGGTAGGATATATGTATGATGTTAAGTTGGGTTATGAATTGGAGTTAAAATCGATGGATGAGGTTGTGACACATCCGATTACCAAACAACTAATCAATACTTATTTTGCAGTGAAAGCCAAAAGGGAAAACCCCTTAGCGAAGGATGTAAGAAGCGTTAGAAAGCTGGGTATTGTTGGGGCGGGGGAAATGGGGGAGATGATTGCGAGAGAGAGTTTGTTAAAAGGCTTTGAAGTGGTATTGAATGATTTAAGTGAACAGACTTTATCACAATCGCAAGCCCGCATTTGGAGACTCATAGCTAAGATGGCAAAAAAACGTTTGCTCACACCTAATAAACAAGCAATGTTGATGACCCGTTTACAAACAACTACCGACTACCCAATTTTGGTAGGAGTAGATTTGGTAGTGCAGGCGGTTTTTGAAAATTTGGATTTGAAGCAGCAAGTCTTGGCAGAGTCTGTAAGCGCATTGTCAACCCATTGTATTTATGCTATCAATACTTCTGCAATCACTATTTCGGATGTGGCTCAATATGCTGAAAATCCATCACAAGTGATTGGGATGCGCTATTTTTCACCGATATTGAAAAGCTCTCTTTTAGAAATAGTTGTGACCAAACTGACTGCTAAATGGGTCATTGCTACTGCAATAGATGTTGGGATCCGACAAGGCAAAACGCCGATTGTGGTGAAAGATACACCTGGTTTCTATACCACTCGTATTTTGGCAGTTTTGCTAAATGAAGCATTGTTGTTATTGGAGGAAGGTGGAGATATTTTGCAGGTGGATGAGGCGGCAAAACAATTGGGTTTTTCAAAGGGAGTATTTGAGTTGATAGATGAAATGGGTATTGACGTAGGGGCACACATTATGAGCGGTACTTTACTGCAGTTTTTTCGTAAAAGGCATGAAAATAGACATATTAGTATGGGTTTGTTAGACTTGTACAATGCAGGTTATCGAGGACGAAAAAACTTGAATGGCTTTTATAGTTACCATTCTAAAACGGGCAAACGGCGAGTAGGTAGGGTAGATGAGGATGTATATGATTTTTTTGGAGGTGCTGCAAAAGAACGGTTGCTGTTTAAAACCAAACAAATTCGACAACGTTTGATGATGACAGTGGTTAATGAAGCAGCGTATTGTTTACAAGAAGACACTATTTTTTCGCCGCAAGATGGCGACTTGGGAGCTATCTTAGGTTTAGGATTTCCTGCTTTCACAGGAGGGCCATTTCGTTATTTGGATAGTCTTGGAGCTGAAAAAGCCTTGAAACGTTTGAATAAATTGCAGGAAAAATTTGGTGTGCGTTTTACGCCTGCGTTCATCATTGAAGAATTGGCTATTCGAGGAGAAACTTTTTATAGATGAGAAGGCGTTGAAGGAATGTTAGATTTTTCAAATTTTGTGTCATTGCAGTTGTAAGTAACACACAAAGAGTAAATTTTCGATTTCATTTTCCAAATAGTTTGAGAATCACAGTGTTTTTTCGTTTTGATTTCCATTCATTGCTAATTTCGTTTATATTCGCATCCACAAAATACTTCAAAAAACAAGTTAAAAGAAAATTGCTTGTAAAGTGATTATTTTGGAACAAGGTTTTGCTTGTACAGCAGAAGTAGGTCATTTTCCTCCCAAAACATTTTGCTACTTCAATAGGTTTATTTCACCCAACATTAGTTTAACTAAAAACACTAAAAACATGAATTCAAAGCTATCTGCACAGTCCATCCTGCTGCTCGGCATATTGATGTATATTGCCAGTTCGGTTATATTGTATCTTGCTGGTTTTATATATTCGCCTAACAATCTTCATATTAGTGTATTGATTTCTACTTTATTTGTGGTTGCTACCATCATGCTGATAGCTTTGATTTCGCAATTGGGGCGAGAATCCAATGCTTTAGACAAGGTGGAAACCTCTGTGATTGTTTCTAAAGAAAACTTGGAGGAAGTGAAAAATTCGCTGCCCGAAAGTTGGGTGAAAGATAGGATTAGCAAGGTGGCATCTTTGTCTATGCTTCATGCGGAAATCAAAGAGCAACAGATGTCAAAAATTGTGGAAGAACGGTACCGAATATCGGGTAATATGATTCGATTTATTGCTAACGCCATGATATTTGTAGGACTTTTGGGAACATTTCTGGGTATCATACAATCCGCACAAGGTTTTGAGAGCGCACTGAAAGGTAGTCCAACAGGAGGGCCTTCGGCTTCTTACAATGACATTTCGGCTATTATTGGAGGTTTGGATAAAGCATTGGGAACGAGTATTGTGGGCGTGATTGCTTCTTTGATATTAGGTTTCATGCTATTGTCGGTCAAAAACTTTCAGCACCACCTTGTCACTCGGTTAGAAGAAGTTTCGATGCTCCGAATTTTACCTTTCTACCGCAAGGAACAAAGTTTTTCGATGCACGAAGCAATGGTAGATAGCATTGAAAAAATCCTCCCTGAAACGATGCGACAAGCTACTTCAAAATTGCAGGAGGCTGCCCAATTGTTGAAAGATTCAACAGAACGCCTGTATAGCAGTCAAGGAAACGTATTAAATTTGATTACCAACCTACAATCTGCCGTACAGAGTTTGGACAACAATTCTGCTGGTTTTGAGCATCGAGTCGATACCTTCACAAAGGAACTGCAAAACATCAAAGAAACGGTACTTCAATTGAATGGACATCTTCAGCAACAACAGCGTACCTATTTGGGGCTATCGGAAGACTATACTAAAAATGGCGAAGTGATGCAGCGTATTGGCCAGCAGGTAAATATGTCGCAGCAAAATTTAGCCAATTACATTGGCGCACGAGAAAAAATGTTTGAAGAGTTATTTGTACAAATCAACATTAGTTTGAACAAATTGATACACGATTTGGCAAAAACCGCTCAATCATAAACCTTCTCTTTTACTTTTAAACAGTTGACTCATGATAGATTTTGAAAATGATGATGGTATAGGTCCTATTGGGCTCTTAGATATAATGGCAACTTTAGCATTGATATTCATTTTGATAGCAGCTATATTCTTGATTGATTTACGTGACCAAGATTATGACATCAGCGTTTTGTCGCAGCAAAAAGATTCTTTGCAAACAGCAGAAGAACGGCGAATCATTTATCTCAACAATATGGAGCTTGAATACATGAAAATGAAAGAGCAGACCGATTCACTCAATTCTGCCAATTATTTATTGATAGATTCACTTCAATCCTCCAATATAGAACTGATTCAAGAATTGGAGAAGCGAAAAATCACAAAAATCATTATACCGAATGAGTTACGTGGCAAAGTGTTTTTCCAATCTGGACAAGACAGAATTGAAGGTAAATTTCAATCTACTTTAGATGAATATGTAAAAATGATCAAAGATTCGCTGGTCAGTGGTAAATACAACCTTGTCCAAGTTGAAGGACATACAGATACAGACCCCGTAGGAAAAAAGAACCGTCAATTTGAGACCAACTGGGAATTGGGTGCAGCAAGGGCTTTGGCTGTTGTGCGGTATTTTATTTCCAAAGGTATTGATCCTAAATATTTATCTGCTACAACACATGGGGAATTCAAACCTGAAGAAGATAAAAATACACAATCAGCAAAAACCAAGAATAGAAGGATTGAAATTGTCCTATTGAAAAAGTAACTATTTTATGGGAACTTTCCGTACATAGTCTATAAAGTGCAAGTTTTGAACTTGTTGCATCAAAATATTGATGTCATTAACATTTTCAAACTCAAAAACATAGATGCCATTTGCCTCAGATGTCAATTGAATTGAAGGTTTTTTCACAGAAATAATATCTGAATCTTTCACCAATTTATGCAATTCAAATAGCATTTTTTGTACGGCAATGTAATTCACAACATTGTCATCAATTTCAAAATCAAAGCCATTCGTTACTTTTATGTATAATTGTGAATGGCTGATAGCAGAATCTTGGGTATCACAGTCGCCGTGGTTAATGGCGGGAACAATTTGATATGACAAGATTAACATTAGGCTACAACAACATAGCCAACATAGGGTTTGGGTTAGATAGTAATTAATCATGGCTAAAAAAAATTTCGGGTGATAAAATAGCGCACATAAAAATACGTAGCTTAATTTAAAATCAAACTATTGGAAAATATTTTATGTGGTAATACAAAAAAATAAATATCAAAGATATTTATTTGTAATTTAGAATGAGCTTGTAGATAAAGGGAAATGAAAAGGGGGGCTTATTTTTAGATTGTCATTTTTTACAATTAAATGACAATTATATTTTTTGATACGGAGGTTTTTTGCAAAGGTTACACTTGAAATCTAAAAAGATAGAAAATAAATTTGACGCACGTTATAAATTTAACTTCACACTATCAATTGGATTTGTAGAAGACCATCTTTCAAAAGCAGCTGATTTCCAAAATTCTTCATAACCATCATACACCAAAAATTCGGCTGCGTTGATGTCAAATAATTCCTGCATTTGCGGAAAAAGTCCTACAACAGCATCGTAGTTTTTTTGCTCCATATACAGGGGAATTATTTTCCAGTAGGCTTCTTCCATTGTAGATTCTGTAGCAATTGCCTCCATTAATAAAGAAATAGCTGACTCATTTTTTTTCAAATCTTCATATATAGTAGCTTTCATTACCTTCAAATAAGCATCACCACCTATCTTTTTATCCAAACTGTCTATAATTGCCAATGCTTGTGTATGTTCTTGTTGAGCAAAAGCAAAATCCAATAACATCACTTCCACAATAGGATCTTTGGGATATTTTTGTTTGAATTCTTCAACGGTTTGCAGGTAAGTTTCCCCTCCTTCATTGAAGGCAATGTTCAGTTTGGTAATTTGAATCATTTTATCCTCCCGAATACTGGATGGAAAACTATCAATGAGCGCAAGGGCTTCATTGAACTGACTTTTTTCAAAAAGGCTTCCGATTTTATCCAATGTAGGAATATTGGCAACATAAATACTATCAGCTTGTGAAAGACTGTCCATTTTTATGGAATCTTTGAGGTCTGACAATGAGGATAAGTAAATTCTACGGAGGGTATTGCTGAACTGCTGCCCTACTGCATATGGGTAATAATCAATGATTTTGATAGAATCTTGCAGATCTTTTTGCAGAAAAATTTCAAAATAATTGACTCCTCCTTGTGACACCATTCTATAAAGTGCCTTTGGAATAGAATCATTGGAGAGTTTAAGTAGTTTACAATGACCGTCCATCCCCATTGCACTGACAATGTTCATGCCCACATCCAAATGGTCTGTCACACCTTTTTTGAATCCATCCTTGGTGATTTTTGGCCCATGAATGTTGTTCAAAATGCCAGTAGTGATGCTATCTACATCAAAGTGTTTGTTGAAAAAACTGGCATTGCTGCTATCCAGACTATCTGCCAACATTTGTGCAAATGCAAGATAATCATTGACTTCTATTTCAATCGTTTTCGGTTTGCATTGCAACAAAAATAGGCAAACCAATAAGGAAAGTAGGAGTGGAGTTGTAAAGCAGTTACTGAATTTGTTCATTTGATTAGAACCTTAATAAAGTATGGTAATCTATATGAATGCAAAAATACAAAATAAAGATAGTCTTCTATTATTAGAGAGGTCATTGAAGTGTCAATATAACAAAACAGCCTTCTGAAAATGGATTCAAAAGGCTGTTTTGTCAAATTATTTGAAATAGGATTATTTATCAGTAGGAGGCATCGTATTGAAAACTACATCCCAAAGAGGAGAAGATACGCCAAATGCCAACTCAGGGTACTTGTAATGATGCAATGCATGGTGTCTCCAAAAAATATTTAATTTGCTTTTTGGAGGGCGGTACGCATGAACCGAATAATGAACCAGCAGGTAGAAAGCATAACCTATCAAAAAACCACCTGAAAAAGAGAAAGCAAACCTGTTGAGTACCAGATAAAAAATGCCGTGAAACAAAGTTGCCAATAGAATACTTGCCAGTGGCGGCATTGCCAAGCGGGTTTTATCTTTGGGGTGATCGTGGTGAACACCGTGCATAATGTACTGAAGTCGTTTTCTTTTAGGAGTATTTGGTTCAATATGATAAAGTTTTCTATGCGCCCAATACTCAATAAAAGTAAAAAATAGAAAACCTGCTAAAAACAATAACGGAATGGCTGGAATGCTAATATCCGTATAAGCAGCAGCCCAATAAACCAATCCCATAGCATATAAAATAAAAATTCCAATAGGAAACCCTACGTGTGTGTGGGTTAACCGCTCCAATATAGGATTGGAAAATATTTTAGCTGGTTCTTGGTGTAGGTTGTGTGTTTTACTCATGGATTTATCTTAATAAATTTTGAATGATCAACGTTGCAAATATACCACCTTTACAGAAAAGCACAAAAAGTCAAATTTGTTCTTCTAATATTCAAAAAAGTCGACAACAAAAAGACCCTTTTAATCATTCAGGGTTGCATAGGATTACATTTTATAACCTTCAATCACTTTACCTTCAATACAAGTAAGCATCTTGGCAGGAAACTTTTCGATGGTGTAAAAATCATGTGTTCCTACCAAAACCGTTGTATCCGTCTCACGGCTAATAAGTTGTAGTAAACCAATAATATCTTCTGAAGTCTTAGGGTCTAAATTTCCTGTCGGTTCATCAGCAAGTATCAATACTGGGTCATTCAGTAATGCTCTTGCAATTACGATTCTTTGTTGCTCACCTCCAGAAAGCTCATAAGGCATCGAAAAACGTTTGTGACTCGTATCCACATTTGCCAATACATTGGTAATGCGTTTGTTGATTTCATTTTCATCTCGCCATTCCGTTGCCTCCAATGCAAATCGCAGATTTTCTTCCACATTCCTATCCATCAACAAATGAAAGTCTTGAAAAACAATACCTAATTTTCTGCGAAGGTAAGGAGTAAGTCGCCAATTTAATTGTGTGAGGTCAAAACCAGCTACTTTGCCCCATCCATGCTTTAAGGGTAAATCACCATATAATGTTTTCAATAAACTGGTTTTTCCTGTACCAGTTCTGCCCACTATATAAGCAAACTCTCCTGCATAGAGGGTTTGGCTAACCGATTCTAATATTAGATTATCTTTTTGATAAATATTTGCATCTACCAATTCAACAACTGGATTGGCTGTATTCATGGCTATTTTGACAATGAGAAAAGATTAAATAACTGATTACAAAGTGTCAAACAATGGAACAATGGTGAAAAAATAACTTTAATTTTTTTTGAATCTACTTCAACTCCTCCCAAAAAGAAGCATGAAGGTTTTAGACTTTGGACGAAGGAGTAAAGATGCAATTAGACACAAATAATTGTATCAATGGATTAAGATTATCAATTCTTTATATCTCATATCTTGCTTCCTACTTCTTTCGTCCAAAATTCAAAAAGGTTGTAAGGTTATTTATTCTTTGTTCCTAAGAAGTCGCCTTTGATTTCTCTGCAAACTGCTTCAACCAATTTGTACTCACAGATTTAGGTCTTTCAATAGAAAGCCCTAATGCTCTGTCCCAGCACAAAGAAGCCAATACGCCCAAAGCCCTAGAAACTCCGAATAGAACAGTGTAAAAGCGAAACTCCGTCATTCCGTAGTGCATCAATGTTGCCCCAGAGTGGGCATCCACATTTGGCCATGGGCTTTTGATTTTAGGCATTTCACCCAAAACCTTAGGAGCCACTTCAAAAATGTCCCATACCACATTGACCAACTCGTCATCAGGGAAATACATTTTGGCAAAGTTCATCTGAGCAGTAAATCGAGGGTCAGGCACCCGCAAAACAGCATGACCATATCCAGGGATTACCTTACCTTCTGCCAAAGTTTTTCTAACATATTCTTCAATCTGTTCCTTACTGGGTTTTGAAGTTCCAATATCCTCACGAAGTTCCAAAATCCACTTGATTACCTCTTGATTCGCCAACCCATGTAGTGGACCAGCCAAAGCATTGATACCACTCGAAAAAGAGTAATATGCGTCACTAAGGGTCGAACCCGTCAAGTGTGTACTATGAGCCGAAGCATTACCACCTTCATGGTCTGCATGAATAGTTAGATACAAACGCATCAAGGACTTGAACTCGTTGCTATCGCTTACACCCAGCATGTGAGCAAAATTACCTGCCCAATCCAAATCTTTGTTGGGGGCAATATGGTCACCATTGTGAAAACTACGACGGTAAATGTAAGCTGCAATCTGAGGCAGTTTTGCAATCAAATTCAAAGAATCTTCATACATCGGATCCCAATAATCCTTCTTATTGATGCCTTCCGCATACCGCTGCTCAAAAATAGATTCGGGTTGCATACTCAAAATAGCTACACTAAACTGAGTCATTGGATGCGTGTCCGTTGGAAAAGTATCCAATACATTGAACACATACTGAGGAACACTCGCACGCTCCGACAAATTCCTACTGAGTTCCATCACCTCTTCATAAGTTGGAATATCTCCCGTCAACATCAAATAAAAAATACCTTCAGGAAGCGGCTCTGTATCCCCTTCCAACTTCGGCAACCTTTTTTTCAATTCGGGAATAGAATACCCTCTAAATCGAATGCCTTCATTTGCATCCAATTCCGAAGTTTCTGTCACCAAGCTTTTTACACCACGCATGCCACCAAAAACTTGTGCCAAAGTAACCTCTCCAACCACCAAGTTTGCGTTCTCTTTTATAAATGCCTTGAATTCACTTGCCAAAGGCAAAGCCTTTTCTGCAAATTTTGCTTTGAGTTTATCCATATAAATAATTGTAATGGGTTCTTTTGTGGCAAATTTAGCGAATTTTCATTAAAAGTCGAACCAATATGTCAATTTCAATCAGTAAAACTGAAATGGTTTTGCCCAACTTTTATCTACCGCTATCTATGCCAGTATTATTTTACTATTAATTTACCACTTGCTACTTTTATTCCTCTATACGTAGTAATGTAAATGTACATTCCTGATGGCAAATCCGAAGTACTCATGCTCATGGTCTGTTTAGTCACATCCAAATTGGTACTTACCACCTGTTCGCCAGCCAAGTTATACAAATAAAAGGAAGGAGCAATTTTCTCTAGCTTAGGAAAATTGTAATTAATGTGGTAAACCGCATTGACAGGATTTGTTACTACTTCAACAGTCGGTTTAACATTTATATCCTTTATCTCCGTTACCACATTCGTACTATCACAAGCAAAAGTAGAACAGTGAACACCTGTATAGTCAAAAGAAGCAACCCAGCCATAGGGCAACTTAGCATCGGGATTGTAGCCTGTCAATACATACCCTTTTTTATTTTTTCCCACTTCAATATCCTTCACATACACATCCGCCTTTGCAGTAGGTGTAAGTGAAGAAATAGACCACAGTACCTTTGCCTCATCGTCTATTCGCATGATTAAAGGCTGTTTGTATCCATCTTTATTTGTGAAACTACTCACACCAATAAATCCCTTTCCATCTAAAACGGGTAGCAACTGTGTTTCTAAATTTCCAATGCCTTCCACAAAATAAGTGTTCTTAGCGACCACTTCCCCTTTTTCATCTACAATAGCATAATATTGTTTTTGTTCACCCTTTTCTTCTATCCTACCTGCAATCATATATCCTGTTTTGGGCAAAAGTCCTATTTTTAAACCCGTATCGTCTGTTTTTTCACCATACGTTTTAGTCCAGTTAGTGATGCCTATGCTACTGATAGATGTCAACAACATATCTCGCCCATTTTTTCTTGTTTCTGTAGTTCCAAACAAAAAATAAGTTTCGTCTCTAACCACCATTGAAGCATTCCCTACGACATTCGTACCATATGTTTTTTCCCAAATAATCTCCCCTTTAGCATCTATTTTGACTACGTAGTATTTGGCATTTCCATCTGGGTCTTGAATACCACCCAACAGAAAACCTTTATCAGGAGTAGCGACCAAAAAAGTAGGAATTTCTTTTTTATCCGTTCCATATTCTTTCTTAATCAAGGCATCTTCTTCTGCATTGAAGGACAACAAGGCAATATCTACATCATCTTCATTATCAGTTTTGCGTTTCGCATAAGAAAGATAATAATTTCCATTAGGATGTTGAAGCAATAAATCACCTGTAGCTATATCCTCTAAGATGCGGTCATCTTGATCTATAAAACGAGTTTCCAATATCTCTCCGTCAGAGCCAAGCTTTGCCCACATAAGTGCTTTGATACCTGCTATTTCGAAAGTGCTGATAGTCATGTATCCATCTTCTAATGGATAAACTACAGAAGAAGGGTAGGGAGTATTGCCTATTTGAATTTTTTTATTGAAGTAAGTGAAATCCTGAGCAAAGAGGAAAAGAGTAGATAAAAAAGAAATACAAAACAGTGCAATTTGTTTTTTCATGTCTATTACAGTATTGAACAATGTAAGTAAATGTAAGTAGTAAAAAATGTCTGTTGAAGTACAACATACTATGTACTTCAAAATGTCAAAATTAGAAATTATGTTTTAGATTCTTACGACCTTCAAAAAAAATATCCAATTATTCGCAAAAACTATTAAAAAGGTGTTCCTTAGCATCAAATAATTTTTTACCTTTGTAGGGTATAATTTTTTTTCACTTAAAGTGCTCTTATTATGATAAAAAGATTTATTTGTTTATCACTTATTTTGGCGGCATTCCTATGTTTATTGCCGTCTTCAACAATTACCGCTGCGTGTACAAGCGCAACGGTAACGATTACCCCCGAGGGCCCCTTCTGTCCTGGGAGTGGTCCAATAACTATTACCGTCAGTGGCGCAGGTAGCACTACTGGTGTATTTACTGGAGACGGTGTTGTAGATGCCAGTCCAACCGATCAAGTAGCTACCTTCGATCCCTATGTGGCGGGACCAGGTTCTCACACCATTAGTTTCATTGCCTTGGGTAGCCTTGGTGGTGGCTGTCAAATTGGTAACACCATCAATCAAACATTTGTCGTGAGTGACGGTACTGCTCCTAGCATTGACGGTGCGGATGGATGCAGTAGCCAAGATATTACTTTGGTCGCAGCAGGTGATGCAGGTGCGATGTATGCATGGAGTGATGCAAGCATGAGTACTACCTCTTCTATTACCATTGCCCCAGCAGATGCAAATGAGGGTGATATCTACACCGTAACCGTAACAAGTGCATCTGGCTGTGTTGGAACCGCTACCGTAGCGATTTCCATTAACACTACACCAACCGCAACAGCAATGACAACAGCTGTATGTGTTGGTGGAGATGTTGCTTTGGCCACAACCGTAAGTGGTGGCACAGCTGGTACTACATATGCATGGAGTAGTCCTGCAACAGGAACTACCTCAGTAGCAACTGTTGCTGCTGCTGATGCAGTAGATGGCGATGTGTACACTGTAACAGTTACCAATGAGACAGGTTGTTCTTCAACCGATGAAGTAATAATTACAGTAAATGCTCTTCCAAGTATTCAAACAGTAAACATTACAGGTCCTATCTGTGATGGTGATGATCCTTCGAATACAGTTACTGTAGGCTTCTTCACAAGTGCTGATCCTGGTTCACCATACACATGGAGTGGTGGATTAGTAGCATCAAGTACAACCTCTACAGCTGGTCCTGGCCCTTTTGGAGGGTCTGTCTCTGCAACTCCAAACCCATTGTTTGGTGCAGTAGATGGTGAAATTTACACCGTGACTGTTACAGACGTTGTAACAGGATGTATCAATACAGCAACCGTTGAAGCAACCATCAACCCAGTTCCAACTGCAAGTGCGTCAAGCGAAGAAGCTTGTAGCAGTGATGATGTCACTTTAACTGCAATGGTAATGGGTGGCGATGAAACAACCTACACATGGAGTGGATCTATTGGTTCAACAGGAACTATGGCTACTGCAACTATACCTGCAGGAACTGCCAGTGATGGTGATGTATTTACTGTGACTGTTACCAACGCTACAGGATGTATTGGAACCGCTACCGTAGCTGTTACAATTAATACTTCTCCAACTGCAACTGCATTGACAACAGCAGCATGTGTTGGTGGAGATGTGGCATTGGCTACAACAGTAAGTGGTGGAACAGCTGGTTCTACTTATGCATGGAGTAGTCCTGCAACAGGTACGACTTCAGTAGCAACCGTAGCTTCTGCTGATGCAGTAGATGGTGATGTTTATACTGTAACTGTAACCAATGAAACAGGTTGTTCAACAACTTCAACTGTGGCAATCACAGTGAATGAATTGCCAACTATCACTGCCAATGTTACAGGCCCAATTTGCGATGGTGACGATAACAACACACTTGTGTTTGACTTTACAACAAACGCTGTTGATGGGTCTGCTTATACATGGGGTGAGGGATCAGTATCATCAGGTTCTGTTTCTGGCGGAACTGCTGCTGCTGGCAATCCAATTGCAGAAGCAGTAGATGCCAATGTATATACTGTCACTGTTACAGATGCCGTGACAGGATGTGTTAACACAGGAACAGTTGCTGCAACCATCAATCCTCTTCCAACTGCAACGGCAACAACAGAGGAAGCATGTGCTGGTAATGATATTACTTTAACTGCAACAGTAGATGGTGGCGATGATGCAACCTACACATGGAGCAGCCCAGCAACAGGAACTACTTCTGAAGCTACAATTGCAGCTGCTGATGCCGTAGATGGCGATGTTTACACTGTAACTGTTACAAATGCTACAACTTGTAGCACAACTGCAACAGTAGCCGTTACTATAAATGCTTCACCAATGCCTACTGCCACAGTAGAGCCAACTGCAACTTGTGAGGGTGGTCCTACTGCAGCCTTAGCTGTGGTAACAGAAAATATCTTAACCGATACTTTCGTATGGTCAAATGGTCATAGCGGAGTAGGTTTAGATGGTTTCCTTACCAATGCTGATCAAGGCGCAGGTGTTTATACCGTAACCGCTACCAATGCTACAGGATGTTCTGCAACTGCTACAGTAGAAGTGATCATCAATCCATTACCAACAGCAATCGCAATGAGTACTGCTGCATGTGTTGGTGAAGATGTTAGCTTGTCTGTAAGTGGAATGGACGTTAGCAATGCAACCTATGCATGGAGTAGCCCTGCAACAGGTATGACTTCAGTAGCAACTGTAGCTTCTGCTGATGCAGTAGATGGCGACGTTTATACTGTAACCATTACCAACGACACAGGATGTAGTTCAACTGCAGAAGTAACCATTACTGTCAATTCATTACCAACTGCAACGGCTGCAACAACTGCTGTATGTGCTGGTGAAGATGTTAGCTTAGAAGCAACTGTAGATGGTGGTAGCAATCCAACGTATGCATGGAGCAGCCCTGCAACAGGAACTACATCAGTAGCAACTGTAGCTGGTGCCGATGCAGTAGATGGTGATGTTTACACTGTAACTGTAACGAATGATACAGGTTGTTCTACAACTGCTGAAGTAACAATCACTGTTAATCCACTTCCAAGTGCAACTGCTGTAACAACTGCTGTATGTGCTGGTGTTGACGCTACATTGACTGCAAATGTAGTCTCTGTAAGTGGTGGAAGTGCTGGTACTTCTTATGCATGGAGTAGTCCTGCAACAGGTACAACTTCAGTAGCAACCGTAGCTTCTGCTGATGCAGTAGATGGCGATGTTTATACTGTGACTGTAACGAATGATACAGGTTGTTCTACAACCGCAACTGTAGCATTGACTATCTATCCATTACCAACTGCCGCAGCAATGACAACTGCTGTATGTGCTGGTGAAGATGTTTCTGTATCTGTTATGGCAACAGGTGGAACTACCTTTACCTATGTATGGAGTGATGATGCAGGAAGCACAGATTCTGCAATCACTGTAGCTTCTGCTGACGCAGTAGATGGCGATGTTTACACTGTAACTGTTACAAATGATACAGGTTGTTCTTCAACAGGTACCGTAGCAATTACTGTAAATCCATTACCAAGTGCAACTGCAGCAAGTACTGCTGTATGTTCAGGTGAAGATGTTACTTTAGAAGCAACAGTAGAAGGTGGTAGCAATGCAACTTATGCGTGGAGCAGCCCAGCAACAGGTACAACTTCAGTAGGAACCGTAGCTGCTGCTGATGCAGTAGATGGCGATGTTTACACTGTAACCGTAACGAATGATACAGGTTGTTCTACAACTGCAACCGTAGCAATCACATTGAACCCATCTCCAACTGCAACAGCAGCAACAGAAGCTGTATGTGATGGTGCTGACGTTACATTAACTGCAACAGTAGAAGGTGGTGTTGGTGAAACGTATGCATGGAGTAGCCCTGCAACAGGAACTACATCAGAAGCAACTGTAGCTGGTGCCGATGCCGTAGATGGCGATGTTTACACTGTAACTGTAACGAACGATACAGGTTGTACAACAACTGCAACCGTTGCATTGACACTTTACCCAACTCCAGCTCCAACCATCACAGGAACATTTGAGTTCTGCCGTGGTAGAGAAGCGTTCTTGGATGCAGGTGGATATCCAACAATGCCTAACACATACCTTTGGTCTAACAGTGAAACGACACAAACAATTGCTACAACAGTAGTAGGTGTTTATACAGTGACTGTTACTACTGCTGATGGTTGTTCAGGAACTGCAACTGCTGAGGTAAGTGCAACTCCTTGTTTGGCTGCTGCTGGTGAATTGACACTTAATACAGATGCTATCTGTCCAGGTGAGCCTATCATTGCTACAACTGTTGGTGAAAACCAAGATGAAACGTATAGCAACTACTTCTTCTTGTACTCAGAAGATAACTTAGGAAACACAACCTTCGTTGCGGAACAAGAAGCTAGCTCTTCTACAGGTACATTTGAAGATGTAGAACCTGGTGATTACCTAGTATGTGCTTACAACGAATGTACGGACTGTGATCCTAACCCATCTCCAATTGGAGCAGGTTTGGATAATATCGGTGATACAGGAAGCATACAAGATGGATGTTACGACTATGTTTGTGCATCTATTACTGTTCCTGAGCCATTTGAACCTCTTGCAGGTACAGGTCAAGCTTCAGAAGACAATGCTACTGGTCAAAATGTCTATATTGCTGAGGCTTGTGGAGGTATCATGCCTTACAGTATTGATTTCACTTCTTCTGGTGGATTTGCAACTGTAAATACATATCCTTCTGCTACTCCTGGATGTATCAACTACCAAGTAGTTTATACCGATGAAGCTGAGTGGACATTGACTATCACGGATTCTAATGGTTGTTCTGATGCTGCTGTTGTATTTAGTAGTGATGGAAATCCAGAACCTCTACCACAAATTGTGAGTACTGAGGTGAATCCAGAAACTTGTCCTGCTGACTTTGACGGAGCAATTACCGTATTTGTATCAGGTGGTGATGATAGCTGTGGAACATACAGTTATGATGCTGCTTCTACAAATGGATTCTCTGAATCAGGTACATTCACAGCTCCAGATGTTGATGCAGACGGAACAAGCTCATTTATCTTGGCTGACTTAGCATCTGGTACTTATGGAGTAACAGTTACAGATTGTGCTGGTACTACTACTGTTCAAGATATTTATGTAGGCCGAAGTGGAATAATCGGGCGTAGAGGCGGTTGCCGTCCTAAACCTGGTAAAGCTGATTTGGATGCTCAATTGTTAGAAACGGTGAAAGTTTATCCTAATCCGTTTACAAATGAGACAACTATTGAGTTCAGTGTACTTGAGGGTACTTATGTTGAAGCGACTATCTACACATTAGACAGCCGTGAAGTAGCAAAAGTATATGACGGTCAAGCTGAAGGTGGCGTTGTTTACAAATTGCCATTCAATAGTGAAAGCCTTCCATCTGGTGTTTATTTACTTCAATTAACAACCGATTTGGGCGCAGTATATCACGAAAGATTATACATCACTAAGTAATAGTGGTATATATCTGGATAAAATAATAAGAATCCCCAGTGGCTTAGGCTGCTGGGGATTTTTTATTTTGTAGAAATCAAAATAGGTTTATCGAAAATTTTAGTAGAATGAGACTATTGACGCTTAATTTTGAAGATATAGAATGTTTGAAAATTAGTATGCTTTCAAAAGTAACTTCAATAATATTTGACGGTTTCGCTAAAAATATCTGTGAGTCTCAAAATGAAGTGTAATGTCCGTTGAATAGCATTTTTTTTTGTGCTATGATTGCATCTTTGTTCAAATAAGTATATTGGTGTTTTACACGTAGCTAATTTTAAACCTAGCTGATTTTTTTACGCTTTTAAATCCATCACAATGAAGCATTTTAACAATTTATTTTTCCTACTGATTTTTTGTTTTTTGGCAAGCAGCATTATTTATGCCAATGAACATTCAAATGAGTATTCTGTATTTCATAGAACTGTGAATATTGAAGAAGTAGGGCAGCAACAATCGCTTAGAAATCAGTCTGCTTGGAAACAATTCCAAAAGAGAAATGGACACTGGTATGTTTCTTTCAATACCATCAATCAATTGCCATTGAGAGCCGCAGGAACGCCGATTGAAGTGGATATAGAAGGAACACTTGAAGACAAAGCCAGATTTTTTATGGCTACTGAATTGAAGGGTTTTGATATTCCATTGCAAAATTTGAAGTTTGAACAAACGAATGAAACGGATAAGTATTACTATGTCAAATTCGTTCAGCAATACCAAAATATCGACTTTTGGAATGCTTCGGTGCAAGTGGTGATGACAAAGCAATTTGAAGTAGTGAGTTTTACGATGGATGTTTACAATCATGAAGAAATAGAGGTTTATCCGTTAATTGCCCAAGATTTGATTGGCAATTTTATGTCAACTTCTGTAAAGGGAACTATTGATAATGTAACTATTGAAGGATTGAAGATTTTGCCCATTCCTGCTGCAAATGGATATGCGTATCGGTTGGTTTATGAAGGTATGGTTAGTTTGATAGATGAAGATAGTTCTCCTGAGCGTCTTTATACATTGGTGGATGCGAATAATGGTACGGTTTATTATCGTCAAAATCAAATTCATAGGTATGAGCCTCCTGTTCAGGGAGAATGGACGATTATGGGAAATGCTACAACAAATGCGAACAATCCTGCTGAGTTGGGATTCTTACCGAATATGCGTGTAGTGGTAAATGGGGAAGAGTATAAAACGGATAAAGATGGAAGGTTGGGAGTAGAGTTAGATGAACCTACTACTGCTACTGTGTATATTCAGGGAGATTATTGTACGGTTTATGAGGGACCGAATCGAAACAGTGCGAATATTCCACGTTATGAAGTCGGTATCTCTAATGATGTTCAGCAGGTTTTATTGCCAGATGATGCGGACTTAGTGGCGGTATCTGCCTACAAATCGGTTAATACAGTGCATGATTGGATGAAATTTTGGTTGCCAGCGGGTATGACGAGTTTGGATTATAGTATGCCTGCACACATAGATTTGACCGATGGAACATGCAATGCGTTTGCTGACGGATATAGTATCAATTTTTTTAGACAGGGAGGCGGCTGTTGGACATTGGCATTGATGGCAGATGTGATTTACCATGAATATGGACACAATATCAATTCGGCATTTTATGACTTTTTGGGTTCTAACTTCTTCAATGGTGCATTGGGTGAAGGATATGCAGATGTTTGGGGATTGTCAATTACCAATGAGCCGATTCTTTCAAGAGGATATTTAATGGGGTCGGGTAATTCTTTTATTCGTAGGTATGATATTGATCCGAAAGTGTATCCTGAAGATTTAACGGGTGAGGTACACGATGATGGTGAAATCATTGCAGGTGCTTGGTGGGATTTGGGACAAAGGATTGGCATGAACGAAATGTTTGAAATTTTTATCAATTCACATTATGGAACTCCAATGAGGGGGGATGGGCAGGAAGGTTTGCTGTACAGTGATGTGTTGTTTCAGGCACTAATTGCAGACGATGACAATGGAAATTTGGCGGATGGCACGCCTAATAGCGAGGCGATTATAGAAGCATTTGCTTTGCATGGTATCAAATTGCAGTTGGCAGCGGAGGTAGAGCATGAGAACATTCCTTTAGCGGCTGCTGAAAATGTGGTTCAGATAGATTTTACGGTCAATGTTGATTTTAATTATGAACCTTTTGTGAAAGGGACAGTGGTGAAGCATAAAGAGCGTGGAGATAGTCACTATACTGTAGCTGATGCTTACAACTTCAATAATGATAACAATTATACTACTTGGATTGTACCAAAGTCTAAGGGAACGATTATTGATTATTATATTGAAGTACAAAGTAATATAGATGCAGTTCCTGCGGTTAATCCAATTGGGGTGACGAATTTGGAGTTTCCAAATTTGACTTATCAAATATTGGTAGGTTATGAAGAAAAAATAAGAGATGATTTTTCGGAGTTGGAACATGGCTGGACAATTGGTGAAGCTGATGATGATGCAAGCACAGGAATTTGGGAAATTGGTACACCGAATCCAACCTTCAATGATGCAGGAAGAGAGGTGCAAATGGCGAATGATAACTCACCTACTAATGACAATCGTTGTGCTTTTACGGGCAATGCGAATGGCGGTAATGGAGTGGGAGGCAATGACATTGATGATGGAAAAACCACCTTATTGTCACCTGTTTACAATGTAAAAGGCTATACTGCTACTGCAGTATCTTACTATCGTTGGTACAGCAATGATCAAGGGGCAAATCCTGGCAATGATTTTTGGGAAGTCTATGTTTCTGTTGATGGAGGTAGTTGGCAGCAAATTGAAGAGGCAAATATTGCAGATGCTAGCTGGCGATTTTCTTCCATTCGATTGAAGGATTATGGGAATGTTCAGAATACGGTACAACTCCGTTTTGTCGCATCCGATCCCTTGATTTTAAATGCTGGATTACAATTTGATGGAGGGAGTATTGTTGAAGCGGGTGTAGATGATATTGTGGTGTATGATCTTGCAGATGAAGAAGTGGGAATTAATGATATCAAATTGGTAGATAATTTGGTGAAAATATATCCAAATCCAGCTACTGAGGTGCTGAACATTGTGAATACATATCTTGGAGAAGGAGAGGCAAGCATTGTTTTGTTTGATCTTGCAGGAAAGCAAGTATTTGAAACTAAAGGAGTACAACTGAAAAACTATCAACTGAATACATCTGATTTACAGCAAGGCGTTTACCTTATTAGGATTACCTTCAATAATGAAATGCAGCAAGAAAAAGTGGTTATTTACCATTAACTGGTAAGACTAACTTCAAATGTTTCTTAGAAAATGTATTTTATTGGTGTAGTCATGAAAGCCCTTCCAAATAATAAATTTGGAAGGGCTTTTTGGTAAAAAAAACCAAAGTATCTGATGGTTATTCATGAGATTCAATTTACTTGTCTTCAATGGGGGATCTGAATTTGCATTTTTGAGACTACGAGAATCTATTCGTTTGAAAATTAGATGGCTATTTTGCTGATAATTATTTTGTTGTGAAATCAGACTACCATAGACTTTACATCCTACACGGAATTTGTCAAATATTAGTGTAATCGTGCAAGCCCTTCCAAATAATAAATTTGGAGGCTTATGTGTGGAGATATAAAAAAATATTGATGATAACCTTTTGCAGTGAAACTAAAAAAACCGATGAAAATGCTTATGTTTAAAGCTCAAACCAAATTAAAGCTGAGCCTAAAGGTAAATTTTTGAATATCTGAATGCTAAGTCAATAGGCTTGAAGGATGTATATAAAGTATGATGATTCTTTATGTTATTTGACACATAATTATTAATTAATCTATAAAATTAAGAAAATAAATCAATATGGTCTCACCAAGAAGATTCTCCTTTGCGATGTTTATGATACTCATTTTTATAATTTTATTTACAAGTTGCAAAAATGACAGTAAAGAGAATACTGAAAAAAAGCAAATAACTACTGTGGTTATTCCTAATGACCTAAAATGGTCAGAAAGAATGGCACTCACACTCATGAAAAAACATCCTATGGCTTATCAAATTGATGATAAGGAGAAGCCTAAATGGGATTATGTTCATGGCTTGGTTTTGACTTCATTCTTAGAATTATACAATAATACGAAGGACGAAAAATATTACAACTATGTAAAGGAATATGCAGATGTGACGATAGAGGATTCGGGTGCAATTCCTAGCTTAGATTTTGATAGTTACAATATTGACATGATTGCGGCTGGACGAATTCTTTTTGAACTATATGATAAATCAAAAGAAGAAAAATACCTTAAAGCCATGCAATCTCTTAGAGGACAATTAGCTGAGCAACCTAGAACAGAAAGTGGAGGTTTTTGGCATAAAAAAAGATATACAAACCAAATGTGGCTAGATGGTTTGTACATGGGAGAACCATTTTATATTCGGTACAATACTACTTATGAGAATGGCGATAAACTCGATGATATTGCACTTCAATTTGAATTGATTCAAAAATATGCACGGGATGAAAACACAGGCTTGCTTTACCACGGTTGGGACGAAAGTAAACAAATGGAGTGGGCGAATAAAGAAACAGGGACTTCGCCCAATTTCTGGTCACGCTCATTGGGTTGGTATGCTATGGCATTGGTAGATGTATTGGATTACTTCCCTGATAATCACCCCAAACAAAAAGAATTGATGACATACTTGAATCAATTGGCAACGGCATTGACGAAGTTTCAAGATTCTTCAGGACTTTGGTATCAAGTGACTGACAGAGGTGCAACAGGTGGAAACTATTTGGAGGCATCTGGTACATCTATGTTTGCCTATGCTTTTGCAAAAGGAGTAAACAAAGGCTACCTTCCTTCAACATATAAAGAAGTAGCAAATAAAGCGTTTGATGGCTTGATAAGAGATTTGGTAAAAGTTAATGATGCAGGGGAAATTACCATTACACAAGCTTGTGCAGTTGCCGGTCTTGGCGGAGATCCTTATCGAGATGGCTCATTTGAATATTATGTGAATGAAAGAAAAAAAGACAATGATCCAAAGGCAACAGGGCCATTCATTTTGGCGGCCATTGAACTGAATAAATAACAACTTTTGAAATGAGCGGATAGGCAAAACTTGCACTAAAAGCTATTTTTTTTCTTTTGTGTCTATTCAATATCCATATAATTACGGATATTGAATATTTTTTTGTTATTTTGGTTTTTAAAAAAATCCCTTTATTATTATGAGAAGAATCATTTACTTAATTACAACTTTACTCTTGCCTCAGTTGATGTGGGCGCAAGACAAATCCATAGACGAAAGGATAAACGATATTTTTCAGCCGATTACAGATGTAGTCGTAGCAATCGTCTTTTTTCCGATAGCTCAACTTAGTGGACAGGATGTACCCTTGGTGCTTCTATGGTTGGTTGCGGGAGCGATATTTTTTACGGTCTATATGAAGTTCACCAATATTAGATTCTTTAGATTGGCGATAGATATAGTGAGAGGAAAATATACAGATCCTGATGATAAAGGAGAAGTGTCGCATTTTCAGGCATTGACAGCAGCCTTATCAGGAACAGTTGGATTAGGAAATATAGCAGGTGTGGCGATTGCAATTTCTGTTGGAGGACCAGGAGCTACTTTTTGGATGATTGTGGCAGGACTCTTAGGTATGTCCACCAAAATGGTAGAATGTACTATGGGTGTCAAATACCGACAGATGGATGCTAAAGGCAAAGTATATGGCGGACCAATGTATTATCTAAGTCAAGGATTGGCGGAGAGAGGTATGGGAGGTTTGGGCAAAATATTATCTATATTTTTTGCCATTATGTGCATTGGAGGTTCCTTTGGAGGTGGAAATATGTTTCAAGTCAATCAAGCATTCAAGCAGTTTTCCAGTACATTTGGACTTTTAGAAGGCTCTGGCTGGGTGTTTGGTCTATTAATGGCAGTGTTAGTAGCAGTGGTTATTATTGGAGGTATCAAGAGTATTGCGAATGTAACAGAAAAAATAGTACCCTTTATGGTCGGTATTTATATGGCAGCAGCCATAGTAATTATTGGCATGCATATAGGAGAGTTGCCAAGTGCAATTGGTAAAATCTTTACTTTGGCTTTTTCTAATGAAGCTGTTGCAGGTGGATTTATAGGTGTTCTAATACAAGGATTTAGACGGGCAGCATTTTCCAATGAAGCTGGTGTAGGCTCTGCTTCAATTGCTCACGCTGCGGTGAAAACCAATAATCCTGCAAGCGAAGGTTTGGTAGCATTATTAGAGCCGTTTATTGATACAGTAGTCGTATGTACGATGACAGCGTTGGTGATTATCATTACCGACAACTATCACGATTCAACTGCTGCTGACGGAGTTGCCCTTACCTCCAATGCCTTTGCGGGCGTAATCAGTTGGTTTCCATTTGTTTTGTCCATTGCAGTGATTCTTTTCGCTTTTTCTACAATGATTACCTGGTCTTATTATGGACTTCAAGCATGGACTTATTTGTTTGGTAGAAGCCAAACGGCAGATATTACCTACAAAGTATTGTTTTGCGTATTTGTAGTAGTAGGTTCTGCTGCAACCCTTGGAGCAGTAACAGATTTCTCTGATATGATGATTTTTGCGATGTGTTTTCCCAACATATTTGGATTGTTCATTATGAGAAAAACGGTCAAAAAGGAAATCGAAGATTATATTGCCAACATCAAGTCAGGTGTGGTAAAGCGACATGACTAATAGTATATCAAAAAAAAATTAAAAGCCTCTGTCCGTTATCAACAGAGGCTTTTCTGTATGCCATAGTACTAAACAAGTCAAAATGGTATGTATTTTGGTAGATACTGTTTTTTGGTTTTTTGAAGGAACAGGATCATACAGCCCATCATTTTCATACATATTTTATAAGATGAAAGTTTCCATACACATTGATGAGCATTTTCAGATAGTAGAAGCTATTGACTCTGAAATATTATCCAAAGTCTCACCGCAAATAACTATCAATATTTTTGACAAAGTTTCGAGTCATATCACAAGAATCGTAGGTCGTTTGGTACATCAATCCTTGGCGACAAATAAAAATGCATCTGCTGAAAAGTTACTTGCCAAAACAAATGATGCATTTACTTTTTTGACAATTACTACAAAACTTTTACCCCTTTCTTCAATCAATAAGAAGACGCTTCTATTATCTATTCAGCAAAGCAATAGCAATTTGATAGGAGATATGGGGGATTTATTCAAAGAAAAAAGATTAATTCAGCCCCTATCACCTACAAGCAAGCAGGAATTATGGGATTTTTTAGAACAGGCAGAAGTAACCGAAATAGAAGAAATAGACACAGAACAGCACCAACAAAAAGTGAATGAACGTTTGGAGATGTTGTTGAGAGAAGCCGAAAAACAAGGATTGGAATGGATAAAAACGATGAACGACTTGACGCTTTCTATGATAAAACTCAAGGAAAGTGAACAAACTAAGAAGGCCTTACTTGAAGCAGTTCCTGATGCAATGTTTCGGGTAAATAAAGAAGGAGATTATTTAGAGTATATTCCTGCAAAAGATGAAGACTCAATACCCGCAGCTGCTTTCATTGGAAACAACATGATGGATATTCTACCCGAAGAACATGCTCAGGCAGCGACGAATGAATTGCAACTTTCTTTGGAAACTGCAAAGGTAAGGGCATATTCTTTTGAATGGGAATTGGAGGAAGGTTTGATGTATTATGAAATGCGGTTTTCTCCTATCAATAATTTTGAAGCGCTGTGTATGATAAGAGATATTACCAAACAAAAAAGAGGGGAGGAGTTGCTTCAAAAAAGTATGTTGTACTATCAGAATCTGATTAAGCGAAGCCCTGCACCCATTATAGTATTAGATAAAGATAGTATTTTTATTGATATCAATCCTGCTGCAATGTTGCTACTTGGAATAGAAGACTTCAATCAATTGAATAATAGAAGAGGCTATGACTTTATTCACAAAAATGACAAAGCCATTGCCAAAGATAAACTGAAAAGAGGCTTCAATGATAACTTCCCAGATGGAGTGGCTCGATTTAGAGTAGTAAAATACAATGGCAAAGTAATCGCTATTGAAGTAGCTGCCGCTGTTATGATGCTCGGCGGAAAGCGTGTTGCACAAATCGTATTGAAGGAAGTTAAGTGACTAAGCAAGACAACGAAAGTAGTAAAAGATGCGTTTGGGTAATTACTTTTGAGTCTAAAACTGTATCTTTGCACGTCATGGGTAAAAAACACACATTTGGTTTAATAGCAGTATTGATGCTGCTTATTTTTAACACTTCTTGCGATTCTTATCAGAAGGTACTTCGCAGCACCGACTTTGAATACAAAAGGAAAATGTCGAAAAAGTACTACAATGAGGGTGCTTATTACAAAGCCATACCTTTATTTGAAGAGTTGATGAGTGTATTTAAGGGTACGCAAGACGTAGAAAAGATTTACTATTTCTATGCCTATAGTCACTATGGTCAGGATGATTATTTGTTGGCAGCGCATTATTTCAAAACCTTTGCAGATACTTATCCAAGAAGCGTTTATGCGGAAGATGCACAGTTTATGACGGCTTATTGCTATTACAAACTGTCACCAAAACCTTCTTTAGAACAAACCTATACAGGGAAAGCCATTGAGTATTTTCAGTTGTTTGCAAATGCGTATCCAAATAGTGATAAGGTGAAGAGAGCCAATCAACTTATGGAGCAGATTCGATTGAAGCTCGAAACCAAAGCTTTTCTTAGTGCAGAACTTTATTTCAAAATAAAAAGTTATAAAGCAGCGGCAACAGCCTTCGAGAATATCTTGGAGGATTTTCCTGACACACGAAGACAGGAAAATTTGCGTTTTCTAATATTAAAATCATTTTTCCTTTTAGCTGAGAATAGTATTAAGACCAAACAAAAGGAGAGATACGAAGCGGCAATAGATGCCTACTTCCATTTTATCGACCGTTTTCCCGAAAGTAATGATTTACAAGAGGCGGAACGCATGTATGAAACATCATTAAAAAAAGTTAAAACCTTACAATAAATAATATGGCAAACTCAAAAAAGAAAAAAGGACAAGCTATTTCTCCTTATGCGCAGGCACGGAACATTGATGCAATGGCAAAAAAAACAGGTAATGTCTATGAGTCTATTGTGATTATAGCAAGAAGGTCTAGCCAAATCGCTCAAGCTCTAAAGGAAGAATTGCACGGAAAACTGAATGAATTTGCATCTAATACAGATTCATTGGAGGAAATACACGAAAACAAAGAGCAAATCGAAATTTCTAAATTCTATGAGCGTATGCCGCATCCTACATTGTTGGCAATGGAAGAATTTATGAACGATGAAGTTTATTTCCGCAAAGCAGACAAAGAAAAAAGACCCTCCTACAAAAAGTAATTTTCTTTAAAATTGTGCATTTAAAAGGAAAAAAAATTCTATTAGGAATAACAGGAAGTATTGCCGCCTACAAAGCGGCAATACTTACTAGGTTATTTATTAAAGAAGGGGCAGAAGTAAGGGTTATCATGACCCAAGCCGCAACCGATTTCATCTCACCGCTTACCTTTTCTACCCTCTCTAAACATCCTGTTGTCACCCAGTTTTTTAGCAGCCAAGAACAAGTTTGGAACAATCATGTCGAATTAGGACTTTGGGCAGACCTTATGCTTATTGCGCCAACATCTGCCAACACGCTTGCAAAAATGGCAAATGGAATTTGTGACAACGTACTTTTAGCTACTTATTTATCTGCAAAATGCCCCGTTTTTGTTGCACCTGCAATGGACTTAGATATGTGGTTGCATCCAGCTATACAAACAAATATAGATAGGCTTACCAGTTATGGTAATCACCTCATTTCGGTAGAACATGGGGAGTTAGCAAGTGGTTTGGTCGGAAAGGGACGTTTGGCAGAACCAGAAAACATAGTTTTACAAATTGAAGAATACCTGATAAGTTGTTCACCACAACCATTGAAGGGGCAAAAAATATTGATTACCGCAGGACCTACTTATGAAGCTATTGATCCCGTCCGTTTTATTGGGAATCATTCAAGCGGTAAAATGGGGATTGCTTTAGCCGAAACGGCTTTTGAGCAAGGTGCAACGGTTTGTTTGGTTTTAGGTCCAACCAATTTTTTGCCTCGCTATCAAGGTATTGAGGTGATTGCAGTGAAAACGGCGCAAGAAATGTTTGACGCTACAACCTCACGTTTTGAAGAAACTGATATTGCTATTTTATCAGCAGCAGTTGCCGATTTTACACCAATTGAAGTAAGCGATTCTAAAATAAAAAAGAAAGGTGAAGATACGGGTATGCACCTTTCGCTCAAACGTACCAAAGATATTTTAGCTACTTTGGGGGAAAACAAAAAGGCTCACCAATTATTGATTGGTTTTGCCTTGGAAACTGACAATGAGTTAGAAAATGCTCAAAAAAAACTGCAAAAAAAGAATTTAGATGGCATAGTTCTCAATTCTTTGCGTGATAAAGGGGCAGGATTTAAGCACAATACCAATAAAATTACTATCTTAGATAAATACAATAGACTGCAGAAATTTGAGTTAAAATCAAAGCATGAGGCAGCACAAGACATTATTCAGAAAGTCTTAGAATTGAAAAGCTCGATATAAGACCCAATTGCAATTTTTATTTATTGTCAAAAAATCGTAACACATGAAACGTAACATAGGCATATTTTTCTTACTGATTCTCTTCACTACAGGAAAAATTGTGGCACAAGAACTCAATGCAAAAGTAGTCGTACAAACACCCAAACTGCAATTGGCTGATCCAAAAATCTTTAAAACTTTGGAGAATGATATCGCAGAGTTTTTAAATACACGAAAATGGACAAATGATAGTTACCAAACACAAGAGCGAATTGATTGCAGCTTTTTGATTACTATTTCAGAAGAGTTGGCAGCTAATCGTTTTAATGCCCAAATCATTGTTCAATCCGATAGACCTGTGTATAGTTCGAGTTACAATACGGTGATGTTGAATTACCAAGATAAGAATTGGACGTTTGAATACACTGAGTTTCAGCCATTGGAGTACAACGACAATGCCTACCTTTCAGAACTTACCGCAGTGTTGGCCTATTATACCTACATTATTATAGGACTGGATTATGATAGTTTTTCACCAGAAGGAGGTAATCCTTATTTTTTGAGAGCTCAATCCATAGTGAACAATGCCCAAAATGCAAGGAATAAAAGTAAAGGTTGGACAGCTTTTGACGGCAATCAGAATCGGTATTGGTTGATAGAAAATTTGATGAGCAACAAGTTCAAAAATCTCCGAAAAGCTTATTTTGACTATCACCTCAATGGCTTAGATATGTTGTCTTCCAACCAAAAAAATGCACGGACAGCAATCAACAATGCATTGAAGTTAATTCAACAAGTGAATCAAAATACCCCGAATTCAATGGCAGTCGATATTTTTGTGCAAGCAAAGTCGAATGAAATATTGGATATTTTTGCATCTGATGAAGTTGGCCCGCCTGAAAAATCTGGTGCCTACAATGCAATGATAAAAATTGATCCTGCAAATAAACCTAAATACAAGAAAATTAGCAGTATCTCTGTAGGGAAGGATAAAGAAAATGCTGTTCCTGCACGGTCAGTGCCTAATTCTTCTGCAAGTGATAGATACAATAATCCACAAAGGTCTAATAGCCGAAGTGGTGTAACGCCAAGTAGCCGAACGAAAGGAAATTAGAGAAATAACTTGTAATTGGTTATTAGCTGCTCAAGGTCATTAAATTGAAACAGCTAAGAAACGCCAAAAAAATAATTTTCCGATTTTAAGTTTTGTCTCAAAGCTATTGTAGTGAAAATCAATATTCTTCAAAGAATTTCTTAGGCGTTACTCAATATGTTTTTTTGCAGTTTGAAGTACATTGTTAGTCGTACCATCATGGACAAAAGCAATGATTTCCATATCTTCTACTTTCCAGTGATTGGGTAAAATCGCATTGAAGATTCGCTCTACAACCATTCCCTTTACCTTATCTACATCCAAAGTAATACCTGTAGGTGGTGTAAGCATTGTACGTAATACATGGTTGTGCTGATAGTCTGGTTGGATTTTGCTGGAAGTTTCACCTAATGGAACCAATTGGTAATCAATGATATTGCTTTCCGAAAGGCTCACACTCAATAAATGTGTAGATGAAGCATCAAAATTTTCGAGGTAATACGCTCTCACAAATATTTGAAGTTCTCTATTTAGCGGATTGTATTCATAGTGTGTATAAAGGTTCATTGGGGCAGTAATTTGCAGCCGTTCATTCACTTTCCCCGCCCATGCATTTTTATTCACAATCGCTACATATTCTTCTTCCTTATATTTTGTTCTGTCAATTGCAGCAGCTGGAAGGGCAATACCTTGAAAAAGTTCGTATAGAAAAACGCCTTCTTCCAACACATAATTTTCCCTGTTTTCAGGATACGGCTCCGATAAATAACCTGCGTGCATGGTGATTGCGGCGACCTCATTGGGGTGAGATTCAAGAAGATCCGCAACTTTTTGATGTCCTTCAGGGCATCTAACACATCTAACGCCACTAAATTCTTCAATCAATACCATTTTGCATTGCGCCTCTGGCAATTCACTAGAAACAAAACTGGTATTGGTTTTTGAGAATTCATTTTCGTCAATATTTGCTTTCTCTTTACAAGTCAAATCAATGGGTATGGGTTCATTGAAGGCAATGTATGGAGGTAATTCTTCACAAGAAGTGGTGAAGAATAAAACGGCATACAGTAAGATGTAAGCACAAATATTGATAGCTTTGTTTAGTGATTTCATACTTTGAGAAACAGAATTTTAGAGGTTACTCAATATGTTTTTTAGCAGCTTGAAGTACGTTATTAGTCGTGCCATCGTGGACAAAAGCAATGATTTCCATATCTTCTACTTTCCAGTTATCGGGTAAAGTAATATTGAAGACCCGCTCAACAACTGTTCCTTCTATTTTATCTACACCCAATGTAAGACCTGACGCAGGTGTAAGCATGGCTCTCAGTACATGATCGTGAATATAATCTGGTAGTACAATACTTGAACCATTATCAGTTGGAGTTAGCTGATAATCAACTATGTCACTTTCCGAAAGGCTGACACTCAATAGGTGGGTAGATGCTGCGTCAAAAGCTTGAAGGTAATGCACCCTCACAAAAACTTGAAGGTTTCTATTGGAAGGATTGTATTCAAAATTGGTGTAAACGTTCATTGGTGGGTCAAGCTGCAATCGCTCATTGACCTTACCCGCCCATACATTTCGGTTAATCAAGGATACAAAGTCTTCTCCTTCATATTTTACTCGATCAACAGCTGCCGCAGGAACTGCAATGGTTTGGAATAAATCATAGAGTGTTGTGCCTTCTGGAATGACATAATCTTCCTTATTTTCGTTATAAGGTGTTGATAAGAAGCCTGCATGTATTGTAATAGCAGCAACTTCATCTGGATGACTTTGCAAAATTTCGGCAGTTGTTTGGTGGCCAGCAGGACAGTTTACACAGCGTACACCACTAAACTCTTCAATCAATACCATTTTGCATTGAGTTTCTGGCAATTCGCTGGAAACAAAACTGGTATTGATTCGAGAATACTCACTAAGTTCGAGTTTTGACTTGTCACCACAGGTTAAATCAATTGGTGCTGGCTCACTAAAATCAATGAGTGGTGGAATTTCCTCACAAGCACTCATGAAAAAAAGCAGAACAAAAGAAAAAATGGCAACAAATGATTGGACAGGCGTTGGATATGATTTCATCATTGGAGTATTTAGAAGATAGAGAAAAACCAAATAAGGCAACAAAGATACCTATTTTTGTTGCAATGAAATGTAAGATTTCTTACAAGAGTGGAATAGCATATTACTTAGGTGTGTACCAAATAGGCGACGACCATGCACGTTCTTGAATAGTTTTGTCAACATCTTTGGGAGGAGCAATACCCATTGTTTTGGCATCGAAGGTACTCCATCGAGGTGTGGGAATTTCTAAAACCCGAAGGTAATACACAGCAGATTGAGTAGAATCAAATTCGGGGTCTTTCCAAACCGATTGCAGTGTGACGGCTCCAATATCATTCGTATAACTGGCTTCCTTGATGTTTACGGTATTGCCAACTTCTGGCAATTTTCCCTTGTCATCCAATTGACGGTTATCCGACCAAACGACATCAAATATTTTTTCGTGTGTTTTTCCTTCTGCATCAACCCAACCTTTTACGACTTGAATTCGGTCAAGATTTGCACCTTCGGCATCTTTTACTGCCCATATCAAAAAGTTGGGACTTTCTGTTTGAGCAGATTTGGGTAAATCTCTACCCATGCTTACCCCTTTTTGATAGGCATTTTTTACCCAATCGTCACCCGAAAGGGCATTTTCATCGTATTCCCATCCTCCAAAAAAGCGCACCTTGATACGAGGGCCAGAAGTAGCAAAGGTTTCCTTTCGCTCCAATGCTTCAAAAATAGCTTCTCGTGTATTTTCTTCCGCCCAAACACCCGCCAAACCTGCTGCGCTCATGAATTTGGCTCGAAGGAATTTTTTGTCATCGCCTATAATTCGAGATTTGGGGTCACCGTCCAATGAACCAAATTTACCGAAATAGTTGTTTTCTTCCGTTGCTCCTGCCGAATTGTGTCCATCTGAACTGCCTATCAAACCAAATTTGAAGGGATTGGCACCGAGTTCTTTCTCCAATGCTAAACCGTTTTGCAGCGCATTTCGGACATAGCTGCCTTCGGGTTTGCTCGGAGGAGGAACAGAGGTAGAGAAGGTGAAAGCAAATATTTCAAAATTGGCAAACTCATCATTGGGGGCTAAAACGGGATGGGCCATAGATTGACCTTTAATTTGGACAACTTCATTGACGGGTTCGTTTCGGCTGCGGGTTTCGGCGTATTCTTTGGTAAATGGCTTTTTGTCAGATGTTTGAAGGTCATACATCAATCCATCGCTCATGTTGCCATTGTGTGGAATGGCCAATAGTTCAATGCCTTTTGAGCGTTCTTTGTCCATCCATGCCCAAAGGTCTTCGGGATTTTGAGAATTGAAGGAAGAAAAAGGTACTTCTGATACTTTTTCGCTTTTGTAAATGACATTACGGTGCATATTGGCAGCATAGACCATTTTTTCATTGGAGTTGGGACCAACAGGGGAGGAGGTCCACTCATAAGCGGGAAATGTGGTGAATTTGCCTGGCTCATTGTGTTTGTTGGCGGCTTCTACCAATCGTTCCCAAGTATTTTGGATGATTTCTTTTTCGACGAGTTCCGACATGGGTTGGTTTCGTGCAATGCTTTGACCAACTTTTGCAAAGGCTCCCATTGAAATCGCTTTGTCTTCACTGCGAATTTCTTTCGCAATCTCCAATGCTGCCAAAGGACTATTTGGGTCAATCATTTGTTTCATAATGCCCATGTATTCAGAGTGGTCTGATACTGCCATGAAATCCAATGGTCGCTGCAATTGTACGCTTCCTGCGGTAAAATGGGCAATGGAATCACCTTTACCAAAGCGATAGGCATCGTCGGGCGTAGTGCGTACATTGTAGATAAAGGCATCAAACGACCAGCTTGTATGAACGTGTAAGTCGCCAAAATAAGCGTTTTTTTGCTCATTGAAGTCTGCTGTTTTTTGGGTAGAATCGGTGGTTTTTTCTGTTTCTTCAATGTTTTCCGCAGATGAGTTTTCTTTTTGTTGCGTTTCGCTATTGCAGGAAAAAAAGAGGGTAGAAATGAAGATATAAGTGAGGATTAGTTGTTGTTTTGATTGCATATTGTTTGGTTTTGATAAAGCAATATAAGATTAATTCTGCAATTGAGTGTAGCCAATCAAAACAAAATATGGGGTCATTGAAGATTTTTAATAGATTCAATGCACTTTTGAAAATATTTATGATTGAAAAGCATATAATACGACATCATTACCGCTTTCTATTTGCAGATAAAAGTGTATCATTGGTCCATTCAGAAATATGGATAGATTTTTGAAGATAGTAATTGCTCTGAAGGCTTCGGAGGAAGGAAAATAGTTTTGTCTGTTAAGACAGAATTTTGGACGGTTTTTTTATCTTTGTATATACTGAACTACTAAATGGGGTGAATGTGAACATTGAAGAATATATATTATCAGGTATTTTGGAGCAATATTGCTTGGGTTTGACTTCGGAAGCGGAGAACAAAGAGCTGCAAACTCTGTGTTTGAAGCATAAAAAACTTCAAAAGGAGTTGGATTCGGTTCAACAGACATTGGGAAATTATGCCAATAACCATGCTATGTTGCCAAAATCGCAACTGAAAAATAACATCTTGTATGCGATTGATGAGTTAGATTTTGTAGAACAGCCCATCAAACAACCAAACGAAAAAATCAATCTGCAAAACCCTCCTTTGATTCATCAGAATTCCAATCATCAGCAATGGTTGAAGGCTGTTCAAGACTTACAACCTGTTGCTATTCAAGAAGGTTTTCCTGTTTTCCCCATTCGCATAGACGAAAAAGTACAAATGGTTGTAGTTTGGATTGATAAGGGAGTGCCTGATGAACAGCACGAAATGGAGTCTGAAAGTTTCTTGATACTCGAAGGTTCATGCGTTTGTCAAGTAGGGAAAGCCAGTCATCCATTGAAGGCAGGCGATTTTTTGGGAATCCCTACTTATACCAATCATTCCTTGAAGGTGACTTCTGCTACACCTGTCAAACTCATTGTGCAACGGGTTCAACTTGTTGCATAATGAGGAATAAACCTCTTCAATTTCTTTATAGAGAGAATATAAAATTTTTGTATTTTTAAAGTGCTTCTATGTATCCTTTTGATTCACCTTCTCATGGTGAATACTCTCCAATGCATACAGAATCATTTCTGGCAAATCGCTTTCCACAATGATATAATCTCGAATCAAATAGTCAAAGTATGTATTGCCCATATCATAGTTCTCATCTATCATAAAAGGGAAAAAGTAAAATAGATTGTCGAGGCGACTATAAACACTCAAACGGTAGGTCTCTAACGTCAAATCGTATTCAATAGCAATTATTCGGTCGTTGAGGTAATGGTAGTGACAGGCCACAAATAATGGGTAGTTCATAAATGCTTCTTGGTGGTCGTGGTCAGTAACTTTGTCATACAAGGGATACATCAATCTATGGTTGTCAATATCGAAAGCATCCAAAAGGGTTTGCATCTTTTGTAGTCGGGCTTTGAGCGCAACGGCAGGTAGTCTGTTGCTATCCATATCGGCAAATGGTAACCAATCTTGACTGTCAAAATCAAAATATTCCATTTCTCCAATCCGCAATTTGTAGTCAAACTTAGGATAGTTGTGTACAACATATCCTGGATAATAATAGTCTAATCCCAGTTCTTGCCCATATTTGACCTCTGCCATCATGGTATAAAATCCCAAACTGTATTGGGCATAATCAGGATGAAACATTCCTAAAATGCTGGCAATACTCTTTTGTCCCATATCGAAAAAACTTACCGCTATGAGTTTTTCTCCATCAAATACATTGATTTCATGGGTTTGATAAATATTTTTGGTAGAAAAATCCAGCAAAGATTCTGCTAACGTTTCGGAAATAAAACCAGCAAAGCGACTTCGGTGGTGTTGGTACAGTTGTTCTTTTGTTTCATTGATTTCAGCAGGTTTCACTTCAATGCGAAACCGAGTTTCGATTTGACGCATTCTCTTCCGCATTCGCTTGCTGAATGTATGTTGGGCAAGTGACAAACGCATCCAAATAGGAGAATACACATCACCTTGTAAGCACAAAAAATGGCAAGTAAAAATCATCTGTCCCATACGAAACCACCCTTTGGCTAAGTATTCATCGAGTTGATTGGGCAGTAAGTTTTCGGGATAATGTGTTTTTGTCAGCATGATATGGTGAAATGCAATAATGATTTGGGCTATTGAATAAGGGAACTTTAAAACCTACGTTTCGGTAACTTTTTTACAAGAAGATAAAAATCAAATAAATAAAAAATTATTTTTATTTAAATTGATAAATTTTTAATTATTATTAAATTGGTTTTCAATACTCTATGAAATATGACCGAAATGTAGGTTAAAAATCAAAACAAATATAGTTTAGTTGCCCGAGGTCTAAGTAATAGGACAGGATTAACTTAGACAAAAATTAAGTTTCAATATTCTTGTAATCAAAATATTCAAGTCTAATTCCTCCCTTCTTTATCTTGTCCTCCTATTTAGAATGTATGATAACTGCCGAAAATACTATTTTTTGTGGTTATTCAACAAACAACAATGAGATTATTTGCAAGTATTGTATAGTTGTATATACAATATGTCACGAAGCATTTATCAAGCCCATACCACGGTCATCATATCTTCCACCTTTCACTTCTCTGCTCAACTGGTTTAATTTTTCCAATTCCGATTCACTGAGTACCACATTAACCGAATTTACATTGTCTATCAAGTATTTTTCTTTTTTTGTACCAGGAATAGGAACAATGTTTTCCCCTTTCGATAAGACCCAGGCAATTGCAATTTGAGCTGTTTTTACACCTTTATTGGCTGCAATGGCTTCTACCTCTGCCACTAAGTCGAGGTTTTTCTGAAAATTTTCACCCAGAAAACGAGGGCTGTATCGGCGGTAATCATCTGCAGCCAAATCCTCAACTTTTTTGATTTGTCCTGTCAAAAATCCCCTACCCAAAGGACTGTACGCTACCAAAGTAATCCCTAAGTCATCGCAAGCTGGAATTACTTCTGCTTCAATGTCAGTACTCCAAATAGAATACTCCGATTGTACGGCTGAAATGGGGTGAACTAAGTGCGCTTTTCGCAAGTTTGTTGTTCCAATTTCTGAAAGCCCCAAATACCGCACCTTTCCTTCTTTTACCAAATCCGCCATTGCCCCAACCGTTTCTTCAATAGCTACTTGTGGATCTTTTCGGTGTTGATAATAGAGGTCAATCACTTCAATATCCAATCTCTTCAAACTATCTTCACAAGCTTTGCGGACATATTCAGGGCGACCATTGATACCCAAAAAGCCACCTTCTTCGCTCCTCATAATTCCAAATTTGGTAGCGATTACCAATTCCTCCCGACGATCTTTGATAGCCTTGCCGACCAATCGTTCGTTGTGAAACGGCCCATAAATATCTGCGGTATCCAAAAAATTGACTCCCAACTCAATGGCTTTGTGAATCAAAGCAATGTTTTTTGCCTCTGTGCCTGTATCGCCATAAAATTCAGACATTCCCATACAACCAAATCCGATTCGAGAAATCTGTAAATCGCTATTACCTAAAGTTACTTTTTGCATATTAAATCTTTTGTTTATTCCTTTGTTTTTGTGCGTTTTGAAGTATATTTTACGGTATCATCCAGCAATATAGCTTCTTGAATAATTTGCTGCAATGCTTCCACAGGAATTTCGTCGACACTGGAAAAAGTCAAACTACGAACTTGTTTTCTATCTTTTGCTTCCAAAATACCCTGTTCATTGGACAATTCATTTCCCCTTACAAAACAAAAATCTACTGCTTTGTTTTTTATAGGATTCAAATAACAAATCCAACTTTTACGGTAATAGAACGGAATTTGATAGCGAATTTTGACTATCATTGCAGGATAAGAAAGCATTAATTGGTGAATAAACAAGAGAATTTCTCTTTGCTCTGTTTCTTGTTCATATATGAAATCCAAGACTTTATCCATCTCCTCTCAAATTTTATTTTGAAGTTTTGAAAAACAAATAACTATCCACCAATCATGATGCTAGCGGTCTCCCAATTGACATTCATTTCAATTCTATTATACTCACAATTGATTTTTTGTAATTTTGTAAAAAATCCATCAATATGAACAATCGGTTACTGTTTCTATTCACATTACTTTTTTCTACTACTCTGTTCTCACAAGATACAAATACTTGTGGTTTTGACCATTACTGGCAATACCAATCCGAAAAAAATCCACAAGGTTTGGAAACTTTGAAACTGATGGAAGCCTATACCAAAAAGTATGTTGAAAAACACCAAAAACAATCTGAGAAAATTGCAGAAGTGATTACCATTCCTGTAGTTTTTCATGTGGTTTATACTTCCAATCGACCTGCAAGCAACATTAGTGAAGCAAAAATTTATTCGCAGTTAGAAGCCCTAAACCGTGATTTTCGACGTTTGAACGCTGACACCGCTAACATTTTAGCGGACTTCAAACCTTTTATGGCAGACATTGAAGTAGAATTCTGTTTGGCAACACGAGATCCAAATGGCTATCCTACTACGGGTATTACCCGAACTGCCACATCATTGGATCGTTTTTTTGTAGAAACCGATGAAATAAAATCATCCGAAACAGGTGGAAAAGACCCTTGGCCCTTCGATCAATATTTGAATATTTGGGTATGCTACAATATATGCAGCACTTTTGGTGGATGCGGTATTTTGGGTTATGCAGTTCCTCCTAGCTTCAGTACACCCGAAACGGATGGAGTAGTGATTCAATACAATTATTTTGGAACAACCGCACCCGTCAATCCTACCTTCAATGAGGGGCGAACAGCAGTGCATGAAGTAGGGCATTGGCTTAGTTTGCTGCATACATGGGGAAATGGGGAGGACAATGCCAATTGTACCAAAGATGACTTAGTGGCAGATACACCTCTTACTGATGGTCCCACCTTTGGATGTGCTGCTAATCATGCCAACTCTTGTATAGAGGAGGAACTTGACTTGCCCGATATGACTGAAAACTATATGGACTATGGCAATGATGCGTGTTTGACCATGTTCACCACAGGGCAAAAGCTACGAATGAGGGCTACATTAGATGAAGGAGGTTTTAGGCACAGTCTTTTGAATTCAATGGGATGTGTGCCAGTAGAACAGGGTATGGACGATGTAAGGGTAGTGTTCGTCAGTTATCCCAATGATACAGAGGTGATTTGTTCGGTTTTTGAACCAGAATTGAATGTAGAAAACTTTGGTACAGAACCACTTGAGTCCTTTACGGTCAATTATGATTTGGATGGAGAGACGTATAGTTATGAGTGGATGGGCTTGATTGAACCACTTAAAAGCGGAACCATTACGCTACCTGCGCTGCAAATTGCAGCCAATACCACTCAGCATGTATTGAATATTTCGATTGTAGCACCAAATGGAAGAGAAGACTTCAATATCGAAAACAACTACATTGCAGTGAGTTTTCAGTCTGTTGCCCCTGCCACTCAAACTATTGCATTTTCAGAGTCTTTTCAATCCCCTCCAGGTTTTCCGTTTCCTCCTATAGGATGGGGAATCTTCAATGGTGACAATGATTTCAACTTTAGATTCAAAAAAAGCAATTTGACAGGTTACAGTGATACAGAATCAGGATATATGCCTAACTTTGAAGCAGATGCAAGTTATATTGGCACAATAGATGAAATCATCAGTCCTGCCATCAATTTTGAAGGAGTTTACGACAGTCTTTACCTGCAATTTTTCTATGCCTACACGGGTATGGGCGAAGGAACGATTTCTGATACTTTGGAAATATTGTTGTCCGTAGATTGTGGCAGTAGTTACTTCACCGTCCGCAAGTTTTTTGGAGAAGAGTTGATTACAAGCGACCCTGTTGATGAGGCTTTTGTGCCGATGGAAGGACAATGGAAAGAAGGCTTGGTGAATTTTTTGCCCTTCAAAGATTACCGCAACGTGAAGCTCAAAATTCGTCAAATTCGTGGAACGGGTAATGACCTATATGTGGATGACATCAACTTATTGAGTGGATTGACTGCCATTGAAGGATATTCACTGCAAAACCAAGTTTCGATACACGCTTATCCCAATCCTGTAAGAGGAAAGACAATTATTGAATTGAATCATTTAATCCCCAACCAAAACGTTGAGTTAAGCATTAGCAATAATGCAGGTCAGGTGGTGTATCAACAAACGATTCGTTCGCTGTCGACCCAAAAAACCTTAGAAATACCTGTAGAAAATCTCAGCAATGGAATGTATGTGCTTAGCTTGCAGAGTCAAGAGCAGCGTTCGCATACCAAAATTGTGGTGGCGCACTAGTACAGTGATTAGTAACTGGTGATTAGTTTTAAAAAACTATTGGCTATCAATTTTTATATAAAAAATAAATTCTATATTTGAAGTAGAAACTTTTGAAGTTTACTCTTTGAAAAAGTTTGATTTTCATTACAATCGAAAATCTTTAAAACAAAACTTCAAAAGTCGTACATTGGCCCAAGAGGAAAAAGTACAAAAGTTGTAATAAAAAATAATATATTGATTAAAATTAAGAACGAGGGTAAACTGATTCAAAAGTAGTCCTTAGAGACCGTATTAGACGTTAGCCCCTCGTTCTTTATATCCCATAAAAATCGGACAGTTCAGTAGGCATAAAGCCTGAGTCACGACGCAGATTTCATAGGATATATTTCATCATTATTAGTTTAACATTCAATTTATTACTTTATGAATTCTCTAATTATCGGTATAGATGTAAGTAACAAGACTTTAGACATTGCTTATCAAGAAGATAACCACTGGGTTGATTATCAAATCGAAAATACAATGAAATCCATAGAGGTATTCTTACAAGGTTTTGATGAACAACATATTACTTTTGTTTTAGAACCTACTGGCACTTACAGTGATAAGTTGCTTCATTCTTTAGACAAATCCAACTGCTCTATTAAATTGATTAATCCACAAAAAAGCAGTGCTTTTATGAAAGTCTTAGGCATTACTGCAAAAGATGATAAGCAAGCAGCAAGAGCTTTAGCAATAGCTGGAAAGACACTTGATTTGCCTGATTTTCAAATGCCTAATGAGGATATTCAAAAGAGAAAAAAAATGCAAATGGCTCTTAATGCCTTTGAAAAGCAGGAACGACAGACTAAAAATCAAATTCATAGCCTTATGCAGTGTCTTTACACACCAGATGTTGTCTTAGAAGCTTTTCAAGACGTATTGAATACGATACAAGACAATATTCGAAAAATCAAACAAGAATTGGATGCCTTGACTGACATTGGTTTCGATAAATTCAAAGAACTTGCCTGTTCTGTTAAGGGTATTGGCGAAAAATCAGCCCAATTACTATACACATATACTAATGGCTTTGAATTATTTACAAATTCTAAACAATTGGTTAAGTTTGTAGGCACCGTGCCTTTGACTCATCAATCGGGTTCTTCTGTGTATCGAAAAGGACGCATTTCAAAAGCTGGTCCAGCTCAAATTAGGACAGTTCTTTTCAATGCTACAAGAGCAGCTATACGATTCAATAAAGAATGTAAAGAACTTTTCAATAGACTCCGATCAAAAGGAAAGCCATACAAGGTAGCTAAAGTTGCTGTTATCAACAAGCTGCTTAGGCAAACTTTTGCCGTCGTTAAATCAGGTGTCAAATTTCAAGATGATTATCACAATAAATTCAAAGAACATATTGAATAAAATAACCAATTTAAAAAATAATCCGATTTTTGCTTGCTTTTTAATACAGTTCGTCTAAATCGGGGAGTTATTTTTTGACTATTACTTATCAATCAAAAAGAAAATTTTAAAATTTGTCCCGAATAGTCGGGATGTAAAATATCACAAGTCGAATGAAAAATCTGTTCTCCTTTATTCTTATTTTCCTCTGTTTTAATGCTATTAGCAATGCACAAGACGATAACCATGAGCATGTTGCCCCATGTGGTATAGACGCTTATTCTCAGCAATTATACGAACAAAATCCAGCTGAATATTTAGCTGCACAAGCATACTCTCGTGAGCAAATCCAGAATTGGATTGCAGCAAATAAAAACAATCTGCAAAAGAAAGCTGAAGTTATCACCATTCCCGTTGTGTTTCATGTGGTATGGTCCAGTGACACCCCTCAATCCAATGTAAGTGATGAGCAAATTTATTCTCAAATTGAGGCATTGAACCGTGACTTTCGCGCCCAGAATGACCTTAGCATTGTTCGGGATATTTTTAAGGATAGGATTGCGGATATGGAAATTGAGTTTAGACTTGCCGAGTTTGATCCTGATGGAAATTTGACTACAGGTATTACCCGCACTGAAACCGATGTGACGGCATGGAATATTGACAATGCTAGTGATATGAAGTATGATATGAATGGTGGAAAAGACCCTTGGCCCTCAAGAGATTACTTGAATATTTGGATCATCACTCGACTAACTGAAAATGCTATTGCTGGATATGCTCAACCTGGTGGAAATTTTCCCTCCAATGCACGTATTGACGGAGTAGTGATTGTCCACAATCATTTTGGTCAAACTGGGACTGCTAATCCCAACGACTTTGGTAGAACAGGTACACACGAGGTTGGGCATTGGCTGAGCTTGCACCATATATGGGGGGCTTTTAACTCTGGCGACCAAACGCCGAGTTGCTTGGGAGAAGATGATGAAGTTGCAGACACACCTTATACTTTGGATGCCAATTTTGGATGCAATTTTAACCGAAACCAATGTACCATGGAGAATCCAGATTTTCCAGACATGATTGAAAACTATATGGACTATGCCAATTCGAGTTGTCAAGGTCTATTCACACACGGACAAAAGGATAAAGCAAGAGCCATTTTGAATACAACCCGCTCTCAAATAACTACTTCAGCAGGTTTGCGTGAGCGTGGCAAAGACGATGTGATGATTACGAAGATTCTCAGCCCTACGAGTGTAGGCAGAAGTTGCTCGACTTTTGAGCCTGTGATTGAAGTAGTCAATTTTGGTACTTCCGAAATGCTGTATTTTGAAGTGGATTATACAGTTGATGGCGAAGCGTATGAATATCAATGGATCAGCGCAGGTGAAAACCTTGCTCCATGGAACAGTTTGAACAATGATTTGCCTAAAAAATTAACCCTTACGCTTCCAGAAGTTACCCTCAGCAATGACGATATTAACCATACACTTGAAGTAGTAGTGAGTCGTCCAAATGGCAGTACCTCTGAATTCAATGAAACTGACAACACCTTGTCTGTCAATTTTAAATCGGTTAATCCTGGTATATTTCCTTACTTCAATGAGGATTTTCAGTTTATCGTTTTTCCTCCTATTGGTTGGTCTATCTTCAATGGTGACAATAGCCCGCATTGGAGATTCAAAGGCACTAAAGATGCTTCATTGGAAATAGGTTTTGATGATACGCAAGCAGCATTGATGGATAATTTTGCGTATGATGCTGTTGGTGAAATAGACGAGTTGATTTTACCACCATTAGATTTTGTGGGTGACTTGGGTAAAATTTCGTTAAACTTCTACTATGCCTATGCTTACACAGATGAAAGTAATATTTCGGATACTTTATCTATTATGATCTCGGATGATTGCGGCAATACTTTTATACCAGTTGCAGAATTGTATGGTGAAAACTTGATTACTGCTCCACCAGTTGCAGGTCCATATATCCCTAAAGAAGGAGAGTGGCAAAATGCGTCCATTGATTTGTCGAGCTATATAAATACGACGAATCACATTGAGATGAAATTCCGCCAAACTCGTGGTTCTGGAAATAATCTATACATTGACAATGTAGATTTACTGTCTGAAACAACAGATATTGATCCAGTTATCAATGCTGCTGCCGATATAAAAATGTTTCCAAATCCTGCCCGTCAATTGGTACAATTGCAGTTTGAAGCCAAAGATGTTGCTAACCTGCAAATTGATTTGATGGACAAAACGGGTCGTACAATTAGCAGCCAAAACAAAACTGTGCAAAGTGGTAGAAATCAACATACCATTTCGCTGGATAAATTGCCTGCGGGAATGTATTTTGTGCAGATTCAAGATGGTAGTCAGTTGATTACCAAGAAATTGATGGTGTTTTAAAAAAAGTATAAAAACCCGTTTATACTTGGTTTTCATTAAATGTAGCCCTATTGTTTTTTAAAAATCAATAGGGCTATTTTCGTTTTGTATCCCTAAAAATAATTTTTAAATTAAGCCATCGTTATTACTGCAAAGCAGATATCTTTGTAAAGTGAAAAAAGTCGTTATCATATTGAGTGCTTTGTTGGTTATCATGCTCTATTGTTTTACAGTAGGCGTAGTGAACTGCAATGAGATAAGCTTAACGGCTGTACCTCAATTAACTATCCATAAAGAACGCCATGCCTCCGCTGTTTCGCCAAATTTGTTACATGCCTCTTCTCAGGCAGGCAGTTTGGAAACTCTTTTTAACAGCACCTCACCGACTACCGTTAAGGACACCTCAGATGAATTTTCTGCTTTTGTAAAGGTTACTGAAGCACTTTTTTTTAATGAGTTCTCTCAATACACTTTCAGTTGGAGAAACTTATTGATTAAGTTTCGGAAAGCCGACCTGATTTTTCCCTTCAACTATTTTTGGTAATCCATTTTAAGTAATGAGTGTAATTAACTGCTTGGTAAAGAAGCTTTTTGAAGTTTCTAAACGGCAGCTTAATTTTTGACCATTACTAAGTTTCAGAGATGTTTAAAATAATTTTTGCAGGTATTGCATTCCTACAAGACCTGTTGTCTTATTTCATATCAATTTAAAAAACTTTAAAAATGGATTTAACAACCATCCTATTAGGGACTTTTTTAACAGCCCTATGCTTCATACCATTTGTATGGATGAGCAGAAATAGCAAAAAGATAGAAAAACAATTGCTACAATCACTTTCAGATATTGCAGCACAACAAAATTGTAAGATTACTCAGCATGAACTTTGCGGAAAGATTGCCGTTGGTTTGGATGAGAACGCTCATACTTTTCTCTTTTTCAAAGAAGGAAAGAGTAACCAGACAGCGCAACATATTGACCTTGATGAAATTAAAAACTGTACGGTTGTCAATACCAGCAGGTCTGTTAATAATATTGGAGGTAATAGCAGGGTGATAGAAAGGTTGGAGTTGAGTTTTTTACCAATTAGTAAAAACAAAGCTCCTTTTGTGTTGGAGTTTTATAATTCAGAAGAAACAATGGAATTAAGTGGGGAACTTCAATTTATTGAGAAGTGGTCAAAAATAATTAATGGACAACTCAAGTCGTCTAAAAGAGAGTTAGTGGCTTAGTAAAGTTGCGGCATATTGAAAATGATGGGGCATTGCAAACAAGATTCTAAAGGAATGACATTCTCATTTGGTCATACTAAAGTATCTTGTTTGCTATTGTGACTATCCCAAAACGATAGTCTGCTCCAATGCTAAATCAGGAAATTAATTCTGGAATAATAATATTAGTGCTATATTTACACCAACCCCACTGAATGTATAAAAGATTATCCTTTCAACTTATCCAGTTTCATTCGACTGAACATACGCCTACCAGCCAATAACCAGCCGATTTTTAATTGATTAGATAATAGTTTTGGCTTGATTAACGTTTATATTTCTTTGAGTTAGCAATGAAAAGAAGTTCCATATTTATATAACAAAAAATAGAATTACATGGCAGATAGTTATAACAAGAAAGATAGAGAGAAAAAAAGAAGAAAGAGAAAACAGGAAAAAGCAGAGAAAATGCAGCAGAGAAAAGAGGAAGGCAGCAAAGAGGTAGAATATGTGTATGTAGATGAATTTGGAAATTTAACTTCAACTCCACCAGATCCTTCAAGAAGAAGGGTGATAAGGGCTGAAGATATTGAAGTAAGTACGCCAAAAAGGGAAGCAGAAGATCCAATGGAAATTATCAGATTTGGAATAGTAAAATTCTTTAACGATGAAAAAGGTTATGGTTTCATCACAGACCGAGATACACAAGATAGTTTGTTTGTTCACATTGAGAATGTGACAGGTGAAATCGGAACCAATGACAAAGTAACCTTTGAAATTGCCAATGGACCGAAAGGCCCTGTTGCAGTAGAGGTGAAAGTAATCAATGATTAGTGAATCAAAATAGTTTTAGAACCACAATTGAAGTTCTAAAAAGACTCTAACGCCAATCAATATTTATTTGATTGGCGTTAGTAGTTTTCGGGCAGAGTCATTTTGTTGTATTTATTTCGATAGGCAACAGGTGTAAGTCCAGTTATTTTTTTGAAGATGGTTCTGAAGGATTTGGTATCCGTATAACCCACCTCAAACATTACCTCATTGATGTTTTTTCGACTGGTTTCAAAACTTCGTTTGGCAGCTTCCATTTTGATTCGATGAATGTATTCTTGGACGGTATTGTTGGTGGCTTTTTTAAATCTACGTTCAAAACTTCTTCTACCCAAAGTCGCCATTGCAGTCAATTCATCTACCGAGATTTTTTCATGAACGTTTTTCTCAATGAACTTTTGAGCCTTTTTAATAGCTTCATCAGGATGATTTTTTTGTCCTTTGAACATGGAAAAAGTAGCTTGACTCTCTCTATCTATATCTACTGCAAAATATTTGGATGCGAGGATAGCAGTTTGTCTATCTGTATATTTTTCAACCAAATGCAACAATAAATTCCAATAAGAATTGGCACCTCCACTTGAATAAATCCGATTTTCTTCTGTAACAATGCTCCCATCCAATACCTCAACTTCGGGAAACATGGCTCTAAATTCATTCTGAAATCCCCAATGTGTCGAACATTTTTTGCCATTCAACAAGCCTGTGGAAGCCAATAAAAAGGCTCCAACACAAAGAGATGCTACTTCTGCTCCATTCTCATATTGTTGAGTAATCCAAGGTATCAGTCCTTGGTTGTTTTCGATTGCCGTCTGCATATCACCAAATAATGCTGGAATAATCACCAAATCTGTTTGTTCAACTTCATGTAGCTGCTTATCTGTATGTACTGAAAATATACCTCCATTGAGTTGAATGTTTTTTTTGACTCCTACCAATTGAACTTGGAAAAAAGGTTTTTTTTGGAAGGAGGTTAATATTTGATTTACGGTCGAAAACAGATATTGCGGGTCGGCTATGGCTTGCATGACCGAATTTTCTGGAACTAAAATACTTATGTTTTTCATACTAAAATTTATTTTTTTGCTACAAATATAAGTATTTTTTTGTCGCAAAACACCCTTTTATTGTCAGAAAGACACACTGTTTTTTTCATTTTATCATAGCATCTTTGTAGCAGATGATTTGAACAATTATTAGTGAACCAAAAAAAATAAAAAATATGAAGAATTTAAGTTTTAAGATTGACATCTATGCTTCTGCAAAGAAAGTTTGGCAAGTTTTGTGGAACGATGTGACCTATCGTGAGTGGACAAGTGCCTTTCATGAAGGTTCTTATGCGGTTTCGGATTGGAAAGAAGGTAGTGATATTCAATTTCTTAGCCCTGAAGGCGGTGGTATGTATAGCATCATTGAGAAATCTATTCCTTTTGAGCAAATGACCTTCAAACATTTGGGAGAAATCAAAAATTTTGAAGTCCAAAAACCAACAAATGGTGAAGCAACTTGGGGCGATGTCAAAGAAGCTTATACATTGAAAGAAGAGAATGGACATACACTACTTGAAGTGAGTTTGGATTCGCTTGAAGAATATCAGGATTATTTCAAAGGAGTATTTCCTAAAGCCTTGAATTTGGTGAAAGAGTTATCGGAAAATCCCCTTATGCTAACTGTGGAAGCAGTCATAGAAGCTCCTGTCGAAAAAATTTGGGAGTATTGGACTGCACCTGAACACATTGTGAAGTGGAACCATGCTTCTGACGATTGGCATACCACAAAAGCAGAAAATGATTTGAGGGCTGGCGGCAAATTTGTCTCACGAATGGAAGCCAAAGATGGAAGTTTTGGTTTTGATTTTGGAGGCAAACACACGGAAGTGAAAGCACATAAACGTATTGTTTCTACGCTTGATGATGGCAGAATATTAAAAGTCACTTTTAAAATGCAAGGCAATGTCACAAAAGTAGTGGAAGAATTTGAAGCCGAAGTAGAAAATTCTATTGAATTGCAGCAAGGTGGCTGGCAGATGATTTTAAATAATTTTAAGGCGTATGTAGAAGCCAATTAATTCACTTCAAATCTTAAAAAAATATGTTAAAACCAATTTATCCCTGCTTGTGGTTTGATGGTCAAGCCAAAGCCGCAGCAGATATGTACTGTTCTGTTTTCAACAACTCAAAAATAACTGAAAACACTCCAATGGTCGTGAATTTTGAGTTGGGAGGACAAAAGTTTATGGGTTTGAATGGTGGCCCTCACTTCAAAATCAATCCGTCTATTTCGTTTTATGTGGTGTGTGAAACGGAAGACGAAATTGATGCGGCTTGGCAACAGCTCTCCAAAGGCGGCTCAGTCCTGATGCCGCTTGATAAGTACGATTGGAGTGAAAAATATGGATGGGTGGAAGATTCTTTTGGGGTTAACTGGCAGTTGTCTTTGGGAAAATTAGCGGATGTGGGGCAAAGATTTACGCCAACTCTTATGTTTGTAGGAGAGCAGCATGGAAAGGCTGCTCAAGCGATTGACTTTTATACTTCAATATTTGACAATTCTGAAACTGTTGGTATTCTGCACTATGATGCAAAAGATGGGGAAGTACTTGGTACTATCAAACACGCACAGTTTCGCCTCAATCAGAATGTATTCATGGCAATGGATAGTTCGTATGCCCATGCTTTTCAATTCAATGAAGCGGTTTCATTTGTAGTGGAATGTGATACACAGGAAGAAATAAATTATTATTGGAACAAACTTACCGAAAAGGGGCAAGAAAGTCAGTGTGGTTGGTTGAAAGATCAATTTGGTGTTTCATGGCAGATTATACCCAGTATTTTGAGCCAATTAATGAGCAATCCTGAAAAATCTCAAAGAGTAGTACAGGCATTTATGCAAATGAAGAAATTTGACATTGAGAAACTGAAACAAGCATAATGTAATGATTGTGCAATTTAATCCTTACTTGACCTTCAATGGCAATTGCCGTGAAGCGATGACTTTCTACAAAGATTGTCTGGGGGGAACACTTCATTTTCAAACCATTGGCGATTCGCCAATGGCTGATGAAATACCTTTCAAATTTAGAGATTACATCTTACATGCTACACTCACAAAAAATAAATGGGTGCTGATGGGGTCGGATATAGTTGCTGAATCGGGCCGTGTAGTAGGAAACTCCGTTTCGCTAATGGTTCATTGCAGTAGTGAAGAAGAAATCCGAACCTGTTATCAAAAGATGTCAGATGCTTGTCAATGCTCACATCCTTTAGAAAGCACTTTTTGGGGAGCTTTATTTGGAGGGCTTACAGATAAATTTGGAAATCAGTGGTTATTTAATTGTGAATTGAATAAATAAGTAAACATAATTTTGTTATAAATTTAATAAAAGTGAAAAAGAATAAAATTATCTATTGGATAGCAACCATTATCATCTTCTTGTTTGAAGGAGTAATGCCTGCTTTGACCTCACAAACCGAACTTGCCAAAGAAGGAATCCGACATTTGGGATATCCCGAATATTTTGGCAATGCTTTGGTTGTCTTCAAAATTTTAGGAGTGTTGATTTTGGTCATTCCAAACCTTCCCAAACGATTAAAAGAATGGGCTTATGCAGGTTTTGTATTTGACTTTGTATTTGCCTCCATCAGTCATGGAGCAGTGGACGGATTTGATTTTCAAACCATTTTTCCATTGATTTTTTTGGCAATTCTAATGGTTTCTTATGTCTATTACCACAAAATCAACTCATCAAATGAAATGCAGTTGTCTTACTAACAAGTGCCATTGAATCTAAAAAAAAAACCTCCTTTTCCGTATTAATCACAGAAAAGGAGGTTTGTTTATCAAAATTAATTTTCAGAATTAAAATTCCAAACTAACTGATTAAGAAAAGGTTGCCGTTTTAATTCCTATTATAATTTTCATTGTTTCGTTACTTCATCTTTGCCCATTCTGCAATGGATTCCTCATTCATTTTTATGTAATCATTGTTGTTCGCTTCTTTAGCCAAAGCCAATGATTTTTCAGCGGTTGCAACTGCATCTTTGTATTTTTTCATTTTTGCTTCAATCAAAGACATCTGACGCAAAACCCAGAATTTTTCATTGCCGCCCATTTCTAATGCTTTCGACATCCATTCGTGAGCCTGATTCAAATCCTGATCATTTTCTGCATAAAAACGAGCCGCAGCATAATAATCGTTCCAAGAAGGTCCAGCCATGATGTTTTTGATATCTGCCATTACCGCCTCGGTAGTGCCTACACTCAAAGGAATAGAAACCATAGTGTTGGCCCAAGTCAAGTTAATATTTGCGCTATTATCTTTCAGGTCACTTACATCAATGGTAAAAGTTTCCACAGTATGACCTATTTTAGTAGGCTTCACCATAAAACGCACTGCATCTTCTTCTTCCTTGTAGTTATCACCGCCAGTACCTCCATGAGTGATGTTGTTGTGAAAAATAATCGTCCATTCTGATTCACCAGGAATCGTGTAAAGCGCATATTTTCCTTTCTTCAATTCTTTGCCACCCACTTTCACATCTTTGCTAAAAGAAACCTTAGTAGAAGCATTCGCACCTGTGCGCCACATCACACCATAAGGAACCAAATCACCAAAAATATCCCTTCCTTTTTTGCTTGGACGGGAATACTCAATCTTTACTTCTGTCAAGCCAACAGTTTGTTCCAACTCGCTCGAAGGACTCGGCGCAGGGGTTTTCAATTGCGCATTAGCCGTAAAAGTGTTGAACAACACACAAACAATAAGACAAATCGAGATTTGCAAAAATCCTTTCATTATGATAAATTTTAAGTTTAAATAGAATTACTATAATTTTTTGCAAAAATAGCAACAAAATATTACTTTGCCATTCCTTTAAGTAGTCAATGAATGACATTTTCAAAACATAACCCTAACATAATGTCCAATATTCCATCTTTCAAACTAATCGAAAAAGAAGCCATCCATCTAATCGGTATGTGCATGTTTGGCAATTTTCATGAGCAAAACACCATTCCTGAACTTTGGCAAGAGTTCAACCCTTACTTGCAAGATATACCCAATCGGGTAAATGAAAATCAATGCTTTGGGCTAGAAATCTACAGCGATAGTTTTATGAAAACTAACAAATGGCACTACATGACAGCTGTTGAAGTAAGTACTTTGGAGACAATTCCTCTACTGACCGTTGCCAAAACACTGCCGCCCAGCCAGTATGCCGTGTTCACCCACAAAGGAACTGTTCAGACCATTGCTCAAACCTTCCAATACATCTACCAGACTTGGCTGCCCAATGCCGACTATGAGATTGCAGCCCCGTTTGACTTTGAGTTTTACGATGAAAGGTTCAAAGGAGGAGGAGCAGATTCCGAAACAGATATTTACCTGCCTGTTAGACCAAAAGATTTTTCCTAAATTCGCACTTCAAAACGCACATTCTTTTCATTTTCACTTCAATTGTAAACACCATGCCTTCAAAAGAAGACCTACCTATCGAATTGCAAAACCGACTTCAATCACTTCAAGACCAACTTGCTGCAATCGCAGAGGACACACAAGATTCCCTCAAAGCAAACGCACTGTTGGACTTAGCCAAAGCTGAAATAGAAGCAGAAGAATTTGAAGCAGCGTCAACACACCTTCAAGAAAGCTTGTCGCTACAAGCAGCAGACAGCACCGAAAAAGCAGCAGTTCATACCGAACTTTGTGCTGCATACTTAGGTTTGTCAAAAATGGAAGAAGCTGAAAACGAAATAAATGCAGCCATTTCTATTCACCAATTGCAGGGTGAAAAAGCAGCATTGAATAAAGCGATTCGACAATTGGCATTGATTTTTGCACAAAAAGGCAAGATGGAAGAAGCCGAGCAGTTGATTCACCAAAAAATCGAACAAACAACGGCTGTTGAGGATTGGGAAGAAGCTGGTAAGTTTTATGGTTTTGCAGGAGAACTCGCTAGTGCACAAGAAGACTATCAGGTTGCTTTTGAGTATTTTAGAAGCGGTTTAAAGTCATTGAGGAAAACTGAAGGCAATCACGATCTTATGGGAGGCTACTACGAATCGCTCGCCCGACTGTTGATGCACTTTCAAAAAAATGCAGAAGCTGCCCATAGCTTTGAAGAAGGAGCAGCGCAGTATGAACTGGCAAACAAACCCTTATTGCAGGGCGGACTGTTGACTTTGGTGGCAAAGGTTTGGGAAAGTGAAGGGAAATATATGCACGCTATTCCTTACTTGGAGCGAGCTGCAACTGCTTTTCAACAATCTGAGGAGCAAAGTGCTGCTATGCAAACGGCAGATGCTTATTATCAAATTGCCTATTTGTATGAACAAGAAAAACAATTTGCAGAGGCTCTTAAATACCATCAAAAGGCGTTACCTTTTGCCCATAAAACAGAGGACGAAATGTTGATTGCTTCCGTTGAAGATTCAATTGAGCAGTGCCAAGAAAAACTGCAATCTCAAAAACCTTCAAAAGCAAAGGACGGCAAAAAGGGATTTTTCGGCAAATTGAAGGATATGTTTGGGTAAAAAAAGGTTGGATAAATAGTATTTTACCAATCACTAATGCACGACCTGATTGTACTTCCGCAACTGCTTCAACATGACCTCCATATCTTTGGGCAAAGGAGCTTCAAATGTTACCTTTTCCTGCGAACTTGGATGAATAAGCGTCAATCGAAAGGCGTGTAAAGACAAACGGCTCAAAGTCGGACGTTCCTCTTCAAACTTACCTATTTGGTAGCGTTTTTTCACCATCGAAAGATAAAAACCATCCCCTTCTCCATAAATTGAATCAACTGCAAGCGGATGCCCAATTGCTTGGAAATGAACACGAATTTGGTGCATTCTCCCAGTTTCCAACACGACTTCCACTGCCGAAAACAGCTTAAATTCTTCCACGACTTTGTAGTGCGTCACCGCTGTTTTACCGTTTTTATTCGCCCGCATCGTTCCTCTACGCATGGGGTTTTCTAAGATTTTGAGGTCGATCGTGCCTTCCTTTTGAATGAGCCGCCCTTTGATAATGGTAAAATAGGTTTTCTCCACTTTTCGTTTTTGGAAATCTTGTGACAGCTTTCGATGTGCATCCTTGTTTTTGGCAAAACAAATAATGCCGCTTGTCTCAGCATCTAAGCGGTGAACCACAAAAATTTCCCCATATTGACGCTGCAAATGGGTGTATAAATTGGGAATGGCAGGATTGTAGCGGTCTGGCAAAGTGTAGATAGACGATGGTTTGTTGACAATCAACAAATCATCATCTTCAAATACAACTTCAATAACCTGATTGTTTTTTTTGGACATGAGACTGTGTATTTCAAGAATTGTAGGGTTTTAAGCTGCAAAGTTAAAGAAAATTGGACTTTGGACGAAAGAAGTAGGACGCAAGATTCAAGATATAAAGAATTGATAATCACAATCTTAATTTATTGACAGAATTGAACACAAATAATTGGTTATTAGCCAATTAAATTCTTACTTCTTGCATCTTTGCTCCCTCGTCCAAAGTCCAATATAATAAAACGTCAAAAGCCTTTTCTATTCATTTTTTTTTCATAGTACATGGAGAGAAACTTGAAAAACGCTATTTTGCACGTATTAATTTTTTCATTCCTACAATTCACAATCAAAAAATGTCCAAACTCGATCGCAAAGATTTCTTGAAAAAAACCGCTCTGGCGGCTGTCACCATCCCTGCAATGATAACCGCTTGCAGCAGTGAAAGCAATGGCAATTCCAAAGAAGAAGGTGGCAGCGTACAATCTGGCAAAAAATACAAGTGGAAAATGGTGACAACTTGGCCCCCCAACTTTCCGATTTTGGGCGAAGGTGCAGAAATGTTTGCAGAATGGGTAGAGCAGATGTCCAATGGACGATTGAGCATCAAGGTATATGGAGGCGGTGAATTGGTTCCTGCTTTGGAGGCATTTGATGCGGTCAGCAGTGGAACGGTAGAAATGAGTAGTGGAGCAGCCTATTATTGGGCGGGAAAAGTGCCTGCTGCTCAGTTTTTTGCATCGGTACCGTTTGGCATGAATGCCCAACAGATGAATGCATGGATGATAAGTGGCGGCGGTATGGAATTGTGGCGAGAGGTATATGCCGACTTCAATGTGATACCGATGTTGGGCGGCAATACAGGCGTGCAAATGGGCGGTTGGTTCAACCGTGAAATCAACTCGGTTGCCGATTTGAAGGGCTTGAAAATGCGTATTCCTGGACTGGGTGGAAAGGTATTGGAAAAAGCGGGTGGGGCTGCTGTTTTATCGGCTGGTAGTGAACTTTATACGAATTTGGAAAGGGGCGTAATTGATGCAACGGAATGGATTGGTCCTTTTCACGATTACCGCATGGGTTTCCACAAAATCGCCAAGTATTATTACACCCCAGGATGGCATGAATTGGGATCGGTTTTGGAATTGGGTATCAACAAACAAAGTTTTGAGCAACTTCCCAAAGACCTTCAAGTGATTTTGGAAACGGCCTCCATGCGCCTCAATTTGTGGACTTTGGCAGAAATTGAAACCAAAAATGCGGAATACCTCGAAAAAATAAAAGCGGAGGGAAAAATTGAAATTCGGGAATTTCCCGATGAAGTATTGGCTCAATTGCGGGTATATACGGAGGAGGTCATTGCAGAATTAGTGGCAAGTGATCCTGTTGCCAAAAAAGTGTATGATTCTTTTGAAGGTTTTAGAAAACAAATCAAAGCTTGGTCTGCTTTAACAGAAAAGGTTTATTACGATAAGATTGAAGTGTAAACTAAGATTTTGTAGGAAAAACGGTTATTTGAATTTAACGATGATGGATTTACAAAAATTACAAGCACTAAAAGCACAGTTAAGTGAACACAAAGTAAAATTGGTAGCGGTTTCTAAGACCAAACCGATTGAAGTGATTTTGGAATTTTACGAAGCTGGACACAAGGCGTTTGGTGAAAATAAGGTGCAAGAATTGGTGGAAAAATATGAACAAATGCCCAAAGACATTGAATGGCATTTTATCGGACACCTTCAAAGTAATAAGGTGAAATACATTGCATCTTTTGTGCATCTGATTCATGGAGTAGACAGTTTTAAGCTGCTGCAAGAAATCAACAAACAGGCTGCTAAAAATGACCGAATCATTGACTGCCTCCTTCAAATGCACATTGCAGAAGAAAGCACAAAGTTTGGCTTTGATGAATCGGAAGTTTTTGAAGTGCTGCAAGATTCGGATTTTGAAGCCTTGGAGAATGTGCGTATTGCTGGCGTGATGGGCATGGCGACTTATACGGATGATACGCAGCAGGTGAGACGGGAATTTCACCAACTCCAACAAATTTTTGAAGCCTTGAAAAATCGCTTTTTTGAAGGGCAAGATTCTTTCAAAGAGATTTCGATGGGCATGTCGGGAGATTACGAATTGGCGATTGAAGAAGGGAGTACGATGGTGCGGGTTGGGAGTTTGTTGTTTGGGAGTCGGTGAGAACGAAAAAACTCCAAATAAGATTTCTTTCAAGGCAATTTTTTGCATATCTTTCTTTGTAAAGAGAGAAACTATTGTTATTTTTATCTTTCTCAATAAAGAAAGGTATGTCCAAGCAAATAGTATTCAGGCAAATTATTGCAGATTTCATTCATCGTGCACTTCCCAAAACAATGAGTAGGGAAGTGGTTTTACCCGTCAATGTTTCAAAAATTGTGTCTGTTATTGGAGCAAGACGAGTAGGTAAAACGTTTATACTTTTTGACCTCATTCGACAACTTCGGGAAGAAATGCCTGCCGATAGATTGGTGTATGTTAACTTTGAAGACGATCGACTTTTTCAATTGCAGTTAACAGACTTAGATGATTTACTGCGAGCCTATTATGAGTTGTACCCATTGAACAAGCAAAATCTCGTATATTTCTTTTTTGATGAAATACAAGAAGTTCCCCATTGGGAAAAGTTTGTACGCAGATTATTGGATACCGAAAATTGCAGAATATATGTGACAGGTTCTTCTTCAAAGTTATTGAGTAGAGAATTGGCAACAGGTTTGAGGGGCAGAACTTTATCCTTTGAAGTTTTCCCACTTAGTTTCCACGAGTTTTTGACCTTTCAAGACTTGCACTTTAACACCGATACATCTGAAGGACAAGCACTTGCTAAATACCAATTGCGAAAATACATACGGCAAGGTGGATTTCCAGAATTACTCACCCTTCCCGAATATTTGCATCAAAGAACCATCAATGAATACATTGATTTGATGCTCTATAGAGATTTGGTCGAACGGTTTGGTATCAAAAATCCAAGTTTACTAAAGCATTTGATGAAATATTTATTCACCAATATTGCAAACTTACTAAGTACCCATAAGATTTACAACGACTTAAAATCGCAGGGTTTTGCAGTGGGAAAAAATACGGTTTATGACTACATGACCTATTTAGAAGAAGCTTTTGCGGTGTTTAGTGTCCAAAAGTGGAGTCGTTCTGTTCGGAAACAAATGATGAATCCCAACAAAATATATGCCCTCGACCCAAGTTATAAATATGACATGAGCATTAGCGAAGATATAGGGCGGGTTTTTGAGAATATGGTTTTTTTGGCTTTGAAGCGAAAACACAGTGAAATTCATTATTTTACGGAAAAACAGGAAGTAGATTTCGTATTGCCCGATAACTCTCTTATCAATGCCGCTTATGATTTACCGCTATTGACCAAGCAAAGAGAACTGAATAGTCTTGTGGAAGGGATGAATTATTTTGAAAAGGAAAATGCTTTGTTGATTACTTGGGATGGTTTTGAAGATGTGAAAATAGAAAACAAAATGATACAAATCCGTCCGCTTTGGTGGTTTTTTGAGCCACAAAATGTTTAGTGTCTTTCTTTTGTGGTTCAAAAATCTTTGGGTACTCCACTAAAAATATCCCTACAAAACAATCCCATGTAGTTCCTTCAAATCCTGAATCTCATAAGTCGGCAAAACTCCCAAATGATTGTCTAAGCCTTTTGGATTGTACCAACAGGTATGCAAACCATAATTGTTACCCCCTTGAATATCAGAACTCAAACTGTCGCCAATCACCAATACCTCCGATTTATTGGGAAAATCAATCTGCTCAAAGGTATGGTCGAAAAAAGGAGTATGTGGTTTGGAGACACCTATTTCGTCTGACACAATGATGGCTTCAAAATAAGGAGTCAAGCCTGTGCGCTGCAATCGAGGACGCTGTACTTCCTTCAATCCGTTGGTAATGATGGCCATAGGAATTTTTCCATGCAGTTGCTGCAATACCTCGAATGCTCCCTCCAACAAACTGCTGTGATGCACAAGGTTTTGGAGGTACTGCTCATTGAAGTGTAGGGCATCTCCTGCAATGGCTGCTGCTTCAAAAAACAACTCAAAACGCACCCGCCTGAGCGTATCTTGGTCTATTTTTTTCTGCTCAAAATCCCGCCAACATTGTTGACTGATGCCAAGATATTGGTCGAAATGATGGGCTTCTTGTGTGATTCCGAAGCTGGTGAAGGTTGCTGCAAAAGCATCTTTGGCGGTTTGGTCGAAGTCAAAAAGGGTGTTGTCTGCATCAAACAGGAGGTATTGATAGGGCATTTGATTGGTAAATTTGGTTTGCAAATATACAATGTACAGTAGAGATGTTTTACTAAAACGTCTCTACAAATGCCCCTATACAAAAAAATCCCCTTCTCTCTATCTGGAAAGAAGGAGATTTATTATCTTTTAGATCTACTCCACCATCAAACTCACCGCAGCACCACCGCCAGCAGCCAAGTGTAAGTCCAAGACCGTTTCGCTATCCACTGTGTGTTTTTCAATTTTGTAGTCCGTAGGATTATCGTCCCAATGCGCTTTGTCACCATCCAAATACAGCGTTGCGGCATATTTTTTACCTGCTTCCAAAAAGTCCAATTTCACCTTCAAATCCCTCGTATTTTCATCCGTCACACTTCCCAAAAACCAGTTGTTCGAACCTCTTTCTTGTCGGGCAATCGTTACATATTCACCCACTTCGCCGTTTAGCGTTTTGGAAGTTTCCCAATCCACCGCCACATCTCGAATAAACTGAAAAGCAGGATGTTTGCCTTCTTGATAAAATTCGGGCAGATCGCAAGCCATTTGGACAGGGCTGTACAGCACCACATACAAAGCCAATTGTTGCGCCAAAGTTGTATTCACCTGATTGTCGTCTTTGTAGGGACTCAGTTTGATGTTGAAAACCCCAGGCGTGAAGTCAATCGGTCCACCCAACATTCGGGTAAACGGCACGATGGTCAAATGTTCGGGAGGATTGCCGCCATCCGAAGCCCAAGCGTTGAACTCTTGTCCACGCAAGCCTTCTCTGGAAATAGCATTGGGTAAAGTTCGGCGAATACCCGTGTCTTTGATGGGTTCGTGAGCATTGATGGCCACTTTGTATTTCGCACCTGTTTCCAAGACTTTGCGGTAGTGATTCACCATCCATTGACCGTGGTGGAATTCGTCTTTCGGAATGATTTTACCGACATATCCCGTCTTCACAGCATGAATATCCAAACTTTGCATCAGCGCGAAAGCGGTATCCAATTGCTGCTCATAGGTGCGGGGAGCGGCCGAGGTTTCGTGGTGCATGATGAGTTCCACACCTTTTTCTTTGCCGTAGCGCACCACTTCTTTGAGGTCGTAGTCGGCATAAGGGGTCACAAAGTCAAACACGCCTTCACGGTCTTCAAAACCAATCCAATGCTCCCAGCCTGTGTTCCAACCTTCGACCAAAATGCCTCCAATGTTGTTCGCTGCTGCAAAGTCAATGAAACGTTTGGCATTGGCAGTAGTCGCACCGTGTTTGCCGCCTTCGAGTTGCCAAGTGGACTTGCCCAAGTGCATTTCCCACCAAATACCCACATATTTTGTCGGTTTGAACCAAGAAATGTCTCCCAATTTGTTGGGTTCATTGAGGTTTACAATCAACTTAGAATCAATCAATCCACCTGCTGTTTCTGCAATTTGAATCGTTCTCCACGGCGTATTGAAGGGAAGTTCTACTTTGGCTTTGTAGCCCAAGCGTTTTGACCCAACCAATTCGCTTTCCATCAGCAAGTTGTCTTTGTCCACCTTCAAAGTCATGCCCGAATAGTTGGTCAAATTGGCTTCATGGAAACTGAGGTGCAATCCGTCTGCGGTTTTCATGGTGACAGGCGTATTGACTGCATTTTCGGGAATATAGGTTTGTCCTAAGTTGGGATGGTTTTGTTTGCTCAATGCGTCAATTGCAGAGAACTTAGTGGTATTGTAGAGGTGTTCGTAAATGTCCCAATCGCCAGGAATCCACCAACAAGTGTGGTCGCCTGTGAGTTTGAATTGGGTGTGTTCGTCCATTATGATGGCTTCTGTCCAATTTGCTTGTTCGGGAAATTCGTAGCGAAATCCCAAACCATCGTCATATACTTTGAAGTGAAGGTCGATCAAGCGGTTTGGTGCTTCACTTTCCTGCAAATGTAGCGTCAATTCATTGTAGTGATTTTCGACCATTCGCTGTTCACCCCACGGCATTTCCCAGCTTTCAAAAACGGTGCTTGTTTCGCTGTTGAGTAGTTTCATGCCTTTTGCCAAAGTAGGGGCATCTTTGAAGTCGAAACCTCCTAAAGTGGATGTATCAATTACTGTTTTGTCTTTGTAAGTAACTGTATAGGAAGGGACTCCGTCACTGTTCAAAAACCATTGAAGTCGAATGTTTTTAGAAGGGGAAGGAAGTGAAGTTGTCGCCTCAGAATTTGGGGCGGGTTGGCAACCTTGAAGGAATAGGACAAAAAATAGTATGCCCAAGGAATGGAGTAAAGAATGTTTCATTTGTATTGTAAATATTTGGTGATGGTTTGTAATTCAATTTACTCCAACAAGATAGCAAGTATTGAAGGGAAAAACCAAAATATTTACAAGTAGGTGGATAAAATTACCGCACATACCTTTCTATCCATGTCGAATGTTGTGGATACTGCTGCAAAAGAGTCTGTTTTTCTGCCAATTCAAAATCTTCAAAATCAAATGCTGGCGCAAGTGTGCAACCGACCAAAGCATAAGAATCTGCTGTGGTGACGGCTGCTGCAAACCAAGTTTGGGCGGGAATGAGTGCTTGAAAAGAGGCGTTTGGATTGGTCAGAGGGTCGCCTACTTCAATGGTCTGCAATGTGCTATCTGGATGAATCAAATAAAGGGTGACGGTGCTGCCTGCATAAAAATGCCACAATTCATCTGCCTGCAATTGATGAAAGGCAGAGAAGGACTCAGTGGTCAGTAGGAAATAAATGGCACTTGCGGCTAAACGGCTTTCTTTGAAGTGCTTGGGTAGGGCAGTGGAAGGCAAGGTAAGGGAGCTTTGGTAAGTTCGCCGAAAATAACCGCCTTCTGGATGGGCTTCTAATTGAAGGTGTTGGATGTAGTGTTGGGCTTTTGGGTGCATAAGAATAAATCAAAATTAAAATGACAATGAAAAACACACAAGGATAAACAGTTGGTTGAGAAATTTTAATTGCAAAGATACATATGCTGCTGAAAGAAAAAGAAACTTACTTTACACGGTAAACAAAGTTATTTGATAAGACAATTACAAGAGCATAGCCCTGACCCTATATGTAGGAAAATCTGTACGGATAGAATCATAGGAGCGTAGCTTCGGCACGTATAAACAACGGTTTTTTATGGTGTTGAGGCTATGCCCCTCCTGAAAATTTATTTATTATTATTCCTACAAATAGTGTTGCAGCGCTGCTGCTAAATATAAAAAAAATGGGAACAAAAATTGACCAACCAATTTCTATTCCCATTCATTTCTTAATTCAAAACAAACTTATCCTTTTGCGCTCACTATGTTTTTCAAACGTCCTGCGCTGGTAGTCAATTGTTCTTTTACAGTTTCGAAGGCATCCAATAAGATTTCTTGTTGTTTGCCTACCAATTTCGTACCACCGTCAATAGCTTTTTTGCCTAATTCTTGCCATTGTTCCCCACCTTCCATTACTTCACTCAATATCTCTTCGCCAACAGCAACTGCTTTTTCATTTACATTTTTTGCAGTTTCTTTCACGTTGTTAAATCTATCTACTAATTGCTCTTTTACAGACATGATTTTTATTTTTTATGTTGTTTAATATTTTTTTGGAACTCAATCTGATGAAATTAAGGCTCTATTAGTTGGCTGCTTGCCAAGCGTCCAATCCTTTCCAATCACCAGCAGCTGCAAATTTTGCTTGCTCAATCCAAGGAGCAGGGTTGAATTTTTTGTACTGTGATCCAGCCTCTACCAATACTTCTTCAATCTCTTGAGTGCTTGATTTGGCAAGTTGTTCAAAAGTGATGATGCCTGCGTCCACCAAAATCTCTGCTACTTTAGGGCCGATTCCATCAATTTTTTGGAAGTCTGCAGTTTCTACTCCTGCATCAATAGTTTTTGTTGCTTTTTTCACTGTTGCAACCAATTCTTTTTTCACATTTGCAACTGCTTCAACGACTTCAGTTTTAGCTGTTTCTACAGCTTCAGTAATATGCAATTCGTCAGCGATATCATTTACCGCATCAACTACTTCATTTTTCGCTTTTTTTGCTTGTGCTGCGAAAGTTTCTTTCACTTTTGTAGTTGTATCTTCAGCTGTCTTTTTGAAGCGATTGAAATATTGAGTAGGAACAGCGACTACTTTTTGAAGTTGCTCATTTTTTGCCACTCTTTCAGCCACTTGCTCCATAGTGGAAAGTACCAAATCTTGCTGCATTCCAAAAAGAGTGATGCCGCCGTTCAATACTTTTCCAAAAATTTGTTGCGAAACTTTACCACCTTTGATGGCTACATCTATCAAATCTTCGCTTACTTCAAGGGCTACTTTGTTAAGGACTTTAGCTTGTGCTTTCAATCCATTGTTTTTTTGCTTCAATTGCTTTGCTGTTTTTATGTTATTTGACATTTTATTTATTTTTTGTTTGGTTTTTTAAAATGACAGGGATTTTTTGAAGAGGTTAAGAGGCTTAAACTTTGATTTACTCTCTACTCTATTTTACTCAATAATCACTGTTGATGGTGCAAATATAGAGGAGGCTAGTTCCGAATGAGTCACGAAGTAGTTACATTTGAGTTACATCTGGGTTTCAAGACAATATTTGAAGTAAGGGAGTGTTTTAATTTCATGAAAGACAATGGTTTGGGGGGGGAAAGAAAATTGAATTAATTTGAAGGAAAGTAACTTTTTTTTGCAAGGGACTAAATTTTAAGAGAGTTTTTCTCAAAATCTCCATTTCCCCTATTTTACCCAATCTCACTAATTCTACGAAAAAGAGCCTTGGTTTCGGGAAGCGGCTCAATGTCAAATTCTTTTTGGAGTATTTGTTGGCATTGGCGGTAAGCCTTCACAGCCATTGGACGATTACCTTCTTCCATGTACGCTTCCATTTGTATGCGATAAGCATCCTCCCAAGTTGCATCAATCGAAAGAGTTCTTTTGGCCAACCGAATACTTTCCATAGGGTTTTCTTTCACTTTTAGCTTGGCCAAAGTCATCATTGCACCCAATACAAGCACTTGAATGCGTTCACGTTCTTCAGCAGTCCAATCTTCATAGATGCGGTTGGGAAAATAAACGCCTTGGTACAAATCGGTGGCGTGTTGGTAGGCTTCGGCAGCTAAGGTGGGGTTTTGGTGAAGCTGTTGATTGCCGAATACAATCAAATCATCCAGACAATCTATATCTATCCACATTTCTTCTTTGTTGAGGCGATACGAAAGCCCCTGACGGATAATGTATTCAGAAGGAGAACGACTTGGCTTGTCAGGTTCGATTACTTTGAGGATGTTGTGTAGGGCGGTTTTGAAGTTGCGGCTACCTACATCTTGACTGACATCGCCCCAAAGTTGATAGATGATTTGTTCTTTGTGTAAAGCTCTTTGGTTTCGGATGGTGATGAAGAACTGGAAAAGCTGAACGGCAATGTCCCTTTTCCATTCGCTATCAGGAATGATTTGGTCTTGAAGGGAAACTTGAAAATAGCCCAGTGTATCCACACGAAGTATTTTTTTTTCCTTTCTTTTTAAAATGGTTTCTATATGATTTTCAATAACATCCATTAATCATTCTGGCCTATTTTGTCAACTTTTTCTTTGAGTTCTTTCATGTCTGCTGCAATGTCATTGACTGCCTTCAATAATTGGGTAATGTCGGATTTGGAAGCAGCACGCCATTGATTGATTTCGGATTCCAAGCTTTGACTGATTGCTTCGCCTACCTGATTCACTTGATTTTGCAGTTGTTCGACTTGAGATTTGGGGTCTTTGATGGTTTCCATGACTTTTTTGGGGTAGTCCAAAGCCATTTTTTTCCATATGTCAAAACTTTTTTCAAGGATGCCCTTTTGTTCTTCAACAGGTTTATCTTCCATGGATTGAAGGGTCAGCTGTGTCAATTGATTCTGAATGAATTCAATGGCTTTGCTGAAGTCCGAAAATCGCTGTTCTTTTCCGCTTTGAACATGGCGAATGTTGCTGCGCCATTGTACCTGAGCTTCTCCTGCTTCATCGGTGAATACTTTCTGTGTAAAACGAATGATAAAAGATGTGGTTTCTTCTTTTTTATTCATGTCTGCTTATTTGTATAAAAAACGAAATGGGAACAAAAATTAGTATTTCAAATTTTTATTCCCATTCCTCAACTAATAACTGAAAAATAAGATTTCAGATTAGTATTCATCTTCGTTGAACAAGAAGTCATCTTTGCGTGGATAATCTGGCCAAACGTCTTCAATTGTTTCATACACTTCGTCTTCTTCCTCCAATTCTTGAAGGTTTTGAACGACAGCTGGATCTGCTCCTGTTCTCATAGCGTAATCTAGTAATTCGTCTTTGGTTGCAGGCCAAGGAGCATCTAGTAACTCACTCGCTAATTTTAAGGTCCAAAACATAGGTTTAAAAATTTGATATTGTTAATTTATATTAAATTATATCTTTATTAGTTAAAAAGAGGCGCAAAAATAATATCTTTTATCAAAAAAGCAAGTTTTTGAGCATGAATTTTTGCGATTCATTATTGACTATTTGTATAATTTACTGTTTTTATCGCTAAGTGTTTCAAAAAATACTAAGAAAGTCTAAAACGACGATATTTTCTAAAAAATCGCTTTTTTCATCTTTCTACACCAAATGAATACGTACTTTTGTAATGGTTTAATCATTGAAGAAAAAAAAACAAAGAATATGTCTTTAACAATTGACGGAAACCTTTTTGAAGTTTTTGATGTGGAGCAAGTTACTGCTTCTTTTAAGAAAAGAGAATTTGTATTAGAAACAGATACAAGTTCTAATTATCCCCAATACCCAAAATTCCAGTTGGTTCAAGATAACTGCTCTATTTTGGATGCTTATAGTAAAGGAGATCTAATTACGGTACATTTTGATCTGAGGGGACGACCTTACAAAAAACCTGATGGTACTACTTTGTATTTTACCAACTTACAGGTTTGGCGCATCGAAAAAGCAAGTGCAGGTGATGTTATACCAAATACACCTTCACAAGAGATGAAGAGTATGCCTCCTTCTCATCAAGAGGATATTATTGAAAATGACGATTTACCTTTCTGATAAATAATGAATTGAGTTCATGGAATTGAACTTCGTGTAATAACTTTTTTTTCAAAAAATCAATTTTTCGCATGAAATTTTTTATAGATACAGCTAACTTGGCGCAAATTCAAGAAGGGCTTTCTTTGGGGATTTTGGATGGTGTCACTACGAATCCTTCTTTAATGGCAAGAGAAGGTATTAAAGGTAAATCTGCTATTTTGAGTCATTACCGCAAAATCTGCGATATGGTGGATGGTGATGTGAGTGCAGAGGTGATTTCTACTGATTTTCAAGGAATGATAGACGAGGCTGATGAATTGATTGATATTGCTGATAATATCGTTGTAAAAATCCCAATGATTAAAGAAGGGGTGAAGGCAATTAGTCATTTGAGCAGTAGAGGTATTCGCACGAATTGTACATTGGTTTTTTCGGCAGGTCAAGCACTTTTGGCTGCAAAAGCTGGAGCAACGTATGTGTCGCCTTTTATTGGCCGTATTGACGATACTACTTGGGACGGTATGGATTTGATCAATCAAATCGTGGAAATTTATGCCAATTATGGTTTTGAAACCGAAATATTGGCTGCTTCTATTCGCAATCCGCTACACATTACCAAATGTGCAGAGCTCGGTGCAGATGTGGTGACCTGTCCTTTGAGTGCCTACTTGGGTTTGCTCAAACACCCATTGACAGATATTGGATTGGCGCAGTTTTTGGCAGATGCGAAGAAAACCGCTTAGAATGAAAAGCTATAAGATTCTCACTTTTGAAGTAGAAAATCCAGTTTACATTGAAGTACTCATAGCCGAGTTGGGGTATCTCGGCTATGAAGGCTTTGAAGAAAACGATCAAGGATTAAAAGCATATATTGAAACAATGTATTTTGATGAATCCATTGTGCTGCAATTAATAAGTCGTTATGCTGGACAGGTAAAGATTGATTTGCTGCATATCGAAGATATGGAAGAACAAAACTGGAATGAATTATGGGAAAGCAATTTTGATCCAGTGATGGTGGAGAATAAAATACTAATCAAAGCTCCTTTTCATCAAATTGACCAAGAGTTCACTTATGAAATTGTGATTGAACCCAAAATGGCATTTGGGACAGGACATCACGAAACTACCTACCTTGTATTAAAAAGAATGTTGGACATAGATTTCCAGGATAAGACTGTTTTGGATTTTGGATGTGGAACGGGAATACTCGCAATGATGGCTTCTTTGTTGGGAGCAAAATCTATATTGGCAATAGACAATGATCCGTGGTCGTATCAAAATACCCTCGAAAATACCGAAGTAAACCAAATTCGCAACGTCACCGCTATTTTAGGAGATCAGAAAGATATAATAGATAAGCATTTTGACGTTATTATTGCGAATATAAACGTGCCTGTTCTTTTAAACACACTGGATATTATATCGAATTCGTTGAACCATAGTAATTTGGTTGTACTAAGTGGTATTCTACATACGGATGCTGAAAGTATTGAACAGCGAGCCAAAGAATGTTCCTTGGTGCATTTGGATACTTTCCAACGAAACGATTGGGTCGTTATGACGTTTAAAAAGTAATTCCCGCTTAATCTTAGTAGGAGTAAGGTCTATATCCCATTCAAACACTAAATTTCTACGTTTGAATAGTTCAGATAATTTATACATAATCAGCATGAAAAAAGTCACTTCTGCAATTTCTTTCTTACTCATTTTTCTATGTTTATCCCCCGTAAGTCTTTTTGCTCAACCTGGTATCCAACAATTATCTACTGATGTTGGTGAGTTTTCCAAACAAATCACCGAGCTTTTTGAGAAATCTAAGCGAGAGGAAGGTATTGAGGCTGCCGAACTGTTTGTCACCAATCTAAACGGTGCAATCAGTGGTGAAAACCAAAGTGAGGTTATCAATACTGTCAATGGAATGTTTAAAAAACGAATGCGGACTTATCCGCAGTTGTTTGAATACATAAATGCCGTTAATAACTTCATTAAGTCTGTTGCAAGTGCCGAAAAATTTGCAGAATGGCATGGCATCGTTGGTCAAATTACGAGTGATATGGAGGAATCACGCTTCCGAGATTGGACACAGTTTGTGAATTTCTCCACTACTTTTTTTGAAGATTATTCGCTCTATAAAACCCGTGGTAAACGATGGGAAATACAGATGGTGGACTACCATTTTAAATACACAGACAAGGTTCCCGAATTGATGGTAGAAGAAGCAAGTTTGTATGCCTATACTGCAAAGGATACTATGGGAATTATCAACACCAAGGGTAGCTTTTTTCCGATGGACAATGTGTGGAAAGGTAAAGAAGGTAAGGTGACATGGGAGCGTTTGGGTTTTGATCCCAATACTGTATATGTGGAGATTGGTTCTTATGATATTGATTTGAATGCAAGTGATTATGTGGTTGAAGACGCACTTTTTTACCACAAAACCTATTTCCAACGCCCACTCAAAGGAAAATTGACGGATAAATTGTCTGCCAAAATTCAGGGTACTTTTTTATATCCTGAATTTTTGTCTTATGAGACCGATATTCACATGACCAATATTGCGCCTCAATTGGAGTTTGTGGGTGGTTTTGGATTGCAGGGTGAAAAAATTATCGGTTTTGGAACGGATGAAAAAAAGGCAGTATTCAACTTTTTTGCAGAAGATGGTCGGCGTATTATGGCTGCAAAAAGTAACCGCTTTGGAGTAAAACCCAAAGAAGAAATCAATTCCATCAATACTTCGGTATCGGTTTATTTTGCCCAAGACTCCATTTATCACCCAAGTTTGAACCTTCGCTATAACATTCCTAACAAAGAATTGCAGATGGTGCGTGACTCCAAAGCAAGTTCAAGAATTGCTTTTATGTCTTCTTATCACCAATTAGAGGCAAATGTGGATGCTATTTTCTGGAAAATCAATACTCCTGTTATTAACTTCAAAATGGCTTCACTACGAAAAGATTTGAAGGTAGTTTTTGAATCCTTTGATCTTTTTGAGAAGGGGCGGATGATGAAATATAGTGTGATTACGGGCATTGATCCTGTGCGTAAATTAGGAGAAATTGCAGAAGGAGGTACAAGGGTGCTTGAATCGGATAGGTTTGCAGCTTTGTTGAACCCAAAATACCAAACATCTAATATATTGGCTACTATGTTCGACTTGGTTGAAGATGGGTTCATTTATTTCGATGGTGATACCAAAATGATTACGATTCGTGATAAAGCATTGCATTATGTGCGTTCTAATAAAGGCGAAACGGACTATGACCGTATTCTGTTGATATCAGAAGCCGATAAACCTGATCAGGAAAATGCACAGTTAGACTTGGATACCAAAGAGTTGCTGATTACAGGGGTTGAAAAAGTAGCATTGAGTGATTCACAACAGGTGGTGATGTTTCCTAATGAAAAGCTAATCAGTGTAAGGCGCAATAGAGATATGCAAGTAGATGGAACGATTGTGGCTGGACGTGTTGATTTGACGGGAAAGAATTTTTTCTTTAGCTATGATCCTTTTACGATTAAGTTGGATTCGGTGGACAAAATGCAAATTTATGTGCCAAATGCCGAAAAAGAAGTGGTGGCAGGACTTGCGCCTATCGGCACAATGGTTAGAGATGTAAGTGGTACACTTTATATTGACAAAGAAAACAATAAGTCTGGACTGGTGAGGTATCCTTCTTATCCTCGATTTGTGAGTGATAAAAATTCGTTTCTTTACTACGACAACAAGAATCTGTATGATGGAGCGTATGAACAGGATGAGTTTTATTTTCAGCTTGATCCATTTGAATTTGAAGATTTGGATGAAATCATGCCTGAGCAACTCAATTTTGCAGGAACGATGGTCAGTGGAGGTATTTTCCCAGATTTCAAACAAGAGGCAAAACTACAAGAAGACTTGTCTTTGGGTTTTACAGAAGATACGAACGTCGAGGGGTATCCCATATACGGACTGGGGAAATTCACAGGAAGCATTACGATGAGTAACAATGGTTTGAAAAGTAAGGGACGTATTGATTATTTGTCGAGTATGCTTCAATCTGAGCAGTTCAATTTATTGCCTGATTCGATGATGGCAAAGGCGGATACTTTTACGATGGAACGGAAGAAGGTAAACAATGTGGAATTTCCAAGTGCGCACAATGGGATAGTGGGAGTGAAATGGTTGCCAAAAAGCGATAGCATGATGGTGACGATGCGGGATAAAAAGGCGTTTGCGATGTTTGAAGACAAAGTGGCTTTGAAGGGAAATTTGTTATTGACTTCAAAAGGATTGAAGGGAAATGGAACAATGAATATGGCGCAGGCTTCTATTCGGGCAGATGAATTTACTTATACTTCTAGTACCTTCCAATCGGATTCATCGGATGTGGTAATCAAAAACGAAGAGGTGGCTAAGGTAGCCTTCAATTCGTACAATGTGAAATCAAGGGTCGATATGGATGATATGATTGGAGAGTTTTTAGCAAATGGAGAGAACATTCCTATTGTGTTGCCTTACAATCAGTTCAAAACAACAGCGAGTGAGTTTTATTGGGTTATCAACGAAAAATTGATCAATATTCGGATGCCAGAAAACACCTCCAATAACTATTTTGAATCAACGCACCCTGACCAAGGTGGATTGAAGTTTGAAGCATCTGGGGGGGTGGTAAATTTGGAGAAAAATACGATTCAAATAGATGGTGTGCCTTATATCAATATTGCAGATGCTAAAATACGTCCCTATGATACGAAAGTATTGATCAATCCAGAAGCGGATATTCAGCCTTTAGAGCGTGCCTTGATTGTGGCTGATACGTTGAATGAGTACCATAAGCTAAGCGATGTGACTGTTAAAATTAAGAGTATCAATGAGTTTGAAGCATCAGGTACTTACCGATACAAAGGTAAAGGACTCAAGAACCAAAAGATTGATTTTGATATAGTGACAACTCGTGAATATACCAAAGATGAAGTTGATGAGTTGGACAAACCAGAATTGAAGGGTAAATTTTATACCTATGGTGCTACAAATCTACCTGAGGAAGAAACCTTTAAACTTAATAACAATATTGATTTTAAAGGTAATGTGATTCTGGATTCAAGAGAGCAGTTCCTTATTTTTGATGGTTTTGCGAAACTCGGATTGATGTCACCTCAATTGGATGCTCAGTGGTTTTCTTTTAAGGATGCGATTGACCCCGATAATATTCAAATGGATGTGACCAATCCTATTGGAGAACGGAAAGATACATTGATGTTTGGTATTTTGCAGGATATGGATTCACTGAATTTATACAGTGCCTTTTTGACCAAAAAACGCACACCTTTGGATGTAGTTTTGTTTAGAGGAACGGGTGATTTGAGCTTCAATTCGGACAAGAATATGTATCAAGTGGCGAGTAAAGAAAAACTGAGTGGTGAATCGCTCAAAGGAAACGTGTTTACGCTTTTGGACGAAACCAATCAGGTCGTCACAGATGGAAGAATTTATTTAGGAGAAGATTACGGTTTAGTGACAGTAGATGCAGCAGGTAGAGTAGTAAATGAATTGAAAACTGGCAAATTTGAGTTTAGTGATGTGGTAATGGGTATTGATTTTCACTTCGATGATAAATTATTGGAAAGTGTGGGGGAATCTTTGCGTTACTACAATGGAGAAGCGGATGAGGTAAACTATTCCAAGGAGGGTTTTCTGAACGCTGCTATTGAACTTGCCAACGAGAAAGATGCGGGAGAATTGAAGCGGGTGATTGGTCAGTATGGTTATCTGCCCGAACGCTTCAAAGGCTTAGACCAAAGTTTCCTTTTCACAGATATAAAAATGGTTTTTGATACGAGTACTCGTACGGTTCGTTCGGTTGGGCCTATTGGAGTGAGTTTTACGGGGGAGCGGTATGTGAACAGAATGGTGGACGGTTATATTGAGTTTGGCTTGCGTAGAAGTGGTGATTATTTCGATATCTACTTCGAATTGAAGGCAGATGATGAAGGCAAACGTCCTTGGTACTACTTCAGCTACAAAAAGGGAACGATGATGATTTTGAGTTCTGAGCCTGAATTTAACCAGGAAATAGCAGATATGAAGGAAAAAGACCGTATGAAAACGGACAAAAAACGAGGCGCCTATCAATATACACTTGCGCCTATGACCAAACGCAATAATTTTGTGGCACGTATGAAAGAGGCTGCAAGTAGCGATGCTTTGGAGAAGGATAACAAAGGCAAATAAGTAGGAAATAAAAATTAAGACAATGCTTGATAAGATGTGTCAGTTTTCAGAAATTGACACATCTTTTATTTTTACCTTACTACCAAAATGATAAAAGATGAACCAATCCATTTTAATCCTACATGGCCCCAATCTCAACCTACTCGGCAAAAGAGAGCCGCACATTTATGGTTATGAAACCTTGGAAGATGTGAACCGTCAATGTATGGAACTGGGAAAAGAGTTGGGCATTGAAGTAGTCTGTGAGCAAGCGAATGGTGAAGGAACTTTGATAGACTTGATACACGATGCCCGTACTTCAAAGGATGCCATCATTATCAATCCTGGAGGTTATACACATACATCTGTAGCTCTGAGAGATGCTTTGGCTGCATCTGATTTACCTGTATTTGAAGTGCATATTTCTAATGTTCACAAACGGGAAGCCTTTCGACATTTTTCCTATGTGAGTGGGATTGCAGTTGGGGTGATATGTGGTTTGGGAACAATGGGTTATACCTTAGCTTTGCGGGCAGCTGTGGCGCATTTAGTTTCTAAGAATTGAAACTTTACATGTTTGTTTCGTAGTAGGATGTAAGATAGAGTATATTTGATTTGTGATTTTTGAAAATCCTACTTCAAAAATCACATAATCTTACTTCTTAAATCAGCGTATTTTTTTGCAGCAATTCCCCCCCCCCTCCTTTTATAAATTTTATAATTTTTTATTTAAATGATTTTGAAGTGTTTATACCCCATTTGCCAATCTAACCACCATTTCCCGTATCAACTCTTCTTGAGACACGCCAACATTGTCAATTCCTTTCGACTTCAAATCGTAGGTATATAAAATCTCAACCGCCTTTTTAGTTTTATTGAGGTTAAAATGACGTATTGCAGCTTGATAATCTTGTAGTTGGAATCGAGTTCGGAAGCCCATTGCCTGTAATATTTCCCCTTCGCTTCGTGTGCGAATTTGATGGTATAAATACAAACGACTGAAAAAACGGTACAAACTCCCGAGTAGCAATGGGAGAGGGGCAGCTTTGGGATTTTTAGAAAAATAATCGGCAATTCTGTATGCTTTTGTGGTGTTGTTTTGCGCCAAAGCTCTTTGCAGTTCAAACACATTATAGTCCTTACTAATGCCAATATTATCCAAAATATGTTGCTCATTGATTACCGTACCCGTAGGCACATTGAGCATTAATTTGTCCACTTCGTTGGTGATGCGTGACAGCTCCGTACCCAAATATTCTATCAACAACTGCATTGCTTTTGAGCCGATATCATATTTTTTGGATTTTACATACCGTTGAATCCACGGAGGGACTTGATTGTCATAGAGTTTTGTGGAAGTAAATACCACTCCATTTTTGGCAATCAATTTCCCCAATTTCGTATTGCCTCGAATTGTTTTGTATTTGTGTGCCAAAACCAAAATGGTAGATTTTGAAGGATTCGTTGCATAACTTTCGAGTTTCAGAATATCCCGCATTTGTTGTGCCTCCTTCAATATCACTACTTGATATTTTGACATCATTGGATAACGACGAGCCGTATTCATCAGCGTATCAGCATCCGTATCCTTACCATACATAATCATTTGGTTAAATGATTTTTCGGAATCGGCAAGAACGCTTTCTTCAATATAATCCACCAATTTGTCAATAAAAAAAGTCTCCTCGCCTTGAAGCAAATAAATAGGAGCATACTTCTTTTGCTTCAATTCTTTGTATATTCCTTCAAAAGTGGTGGCCATAAAATATTGTGATTTTTAACTTCTATCGAAAGCCCAAATTTACTTCGCTACCGTCAATATTTCTTTATAGTGATCTGTATTTTTCAGAACCTCAATTGCTTTTTTCACTTCTATATCCTTCTCCAAATTAGCTTTCACAGATCCATTCTGAAAATAATAGCGTTTGACAATCTCATTTTGAAGCAAACCCTTCAATTCATCTTTAAATTTATACAAATCTTGAGCTTTCTCCTTACTGATTTTCGACTCCAAACTATTTAGACTTTCTTCAATGGCCGTAAAATATTTTTCTTGTTCTGCACTATGACGCAATTTTTCCAAGACCTTTTCACTATTTGTTTTATAGTTGTAATTTTTATCTTTCAAAAATTGTACAAAACCTTCAAAATCAGCGTCCGTAAAAACGTAATCTTTAGGAGGCGCAATGCTATCATACTTCAAACGATACTTCGTTGCATAGTCAAAAATCAAATGTTTCTTTTTAAGACTCTCCGTAATGTTGCTGTATTTGGGAGCATCCGTTGCCAAGTCTGGCTCTACACCACTACCGTCATATACTGTGCGGCCATTTTCGGTGGTAAATTTGGTACGCAAAGAATCAGGAACGGTAATCGTTCCATCCCGATAACGCCCCGAATAATCGAGTGCCTGTACACAACGGCCACTTGGCAAATAGTATTTGGCAACAGTGAGTTTTATCTGAGCATCATTACCTATTCCAGTGATATTCATCTTTTTACTTTGTTGAACCAAGCCTTTACCAAAACTCCTTTGACCTACAATCACACCTCTATCCAAATCCTGAATTGCGCCTGCCAAAATTTCAGAAGCCGAGGCCGAGCGACCATTTACCAGCACCGTCAACGGTAAATTTTTGTAATGTGTCGAAGTTTCCGTTTTGTATTCTTTGTCCCATGATTCGATTTTCCCCTTGGTACTGACCACAATTTTACCGCTTTCTACAAAAATATTGACCATTTTAATAGCCTCATTGAGCAATCCACCGCCATTCCAACGAAGGTCAAATACCAAACCCTTCAATTCTTTTCCGTATTCTTTTTCAACATCTTGTATGGCTTCAATAACTTCATTCGTACAGCCATGCTTCAAAAAAGTACTTAGTTTGACATACGCAATACCATCCTCCAACAATCCATGATAAGGCACACTTGTCACCACCTCTTTACTTCTTGTAATCGTTGCATCAATTGGCGTTGCTTGCCCCATTCGTCTTACCGAAATACGCACATCCGTATCCGTCTGTCCCTCTAAAACCTGCGTAATCTCAGCCAAACTTCTACCTTCTGCCGATTTGCCATTCACCTCTAAAATCACATCACCCGCCATCAAACCAGCTGCCTGTGCGCCCATATCTTCAATGATTTCCTCAATCACCACATCATCGCCATATTGCATTAATTCTGCTCCAATCGTACCCGCTGCACTGTTTTGCTGCATACGATACGTTTCAATTTGTGCCTCAGAAATGTAATTAGTATAAGGGTCTAAAGATTCTAACATCGCATCAATACCTGTTCGCATGAGTTTAGAAGGTTCGACATCATCTACATACGTATTGTTCAGTTCTCGATACAGTTTTCCATACAAATCCATGTTTTTGGTAATCGCAAAATACCGACTTCCGCCTCCCAAAAAGGAGTAAGAAGTGAAGGCAATGACTGTGATTAAGAAAAGTGTTAAAATGGATTTTTGGTTAGATATATGTTTCATATTCATTGAAGTCTATTTTTCTTGCTTTAATAATGTACATTCAAGTCTTCAAACCTTAGAAAAGAAGGTTTATAAAGTATTTTGAAGCCTCAATTAGTTTTTTAATAACTGATTATATCTGTTAGTATCCGAAAATACTTCAATTGCAGTAGTTACTTCTTTTGTATCCTCCAAAGATTCTTGAATGCGACCTGTTTGGTAATAATACCTTGACACAATTTCATACTCCAGCAATTGCTCAATTTCTTCTTGAAATTTGTACAAATCCTTCTTTTTGTCGTGCTTGATTTTTGAAGTCAAATTGTCCAAATCTTCTTGAATCACAGCCAAGTATTTTTCCTCTTTTGCGCTATCTTCCAAATCCTTCAACAATTGCTCACTTGAAGTCGTATAGTCATAATCTTCATTTGCAATGAATTTCACAAAATCATCGTAATCTGCTTGCACCAACTCAAATTTGTCGGGTGTAGGAATTGAAGGGTGCTTCAATCGGTATTGATTCACATATCCAAAAACCAGTTGTTTGTTCATCAAACTTTGGGTAATATTGGCATAAGTATCTGTTTCAATTGCAATGTCTGGATCCACTCCACCTGCATCATAGACCGTTCTGCCATTTTTCGTTTTAAAGGCAGTACGCAAAGAGTCAGATATTTTCTCCAAATTGTCATTGTAACCACCTGAATAATCAATCGCTTGAATACAGCGTCCACTCGGCAAATAGTATTTTGCAGTAGTCATTTTCACTTTAGAATTATAGCCAACCATCTTTGTCGTTTGCACCAAACCCTTTCCAAAACTCCTTTGCCCAATAATAATCCCTCTATCCAAATCTTGAATCACACCTGCCACAATCTCAGAAGCCGAAGCCGAACCACGATCTACCAAAATCGCTAAAGGAATTTCAGTATCCAAAGGAGCAGACTTACTTTTATAACTATTGCTCCATTCTTCCTTCCTTCCTTTAGTACTCACAATTTCCAAACCCTTATCTACAAAAATATTCGCCACTGCAATCGCTTCGTTCAATAACCCACCAGGATTACCACGTAAATCCAGTACAACAGATTGAATATTGTGTTTAGCCTTCAATTCCTTCAAGGCATCTCCGACTTCTTTACTGCAATCCTCCGTAAAATTGCTCAAGCGAATAAAACCAGTTTTACCGTCCTCCAATAAACCATAATAAGGAACATTCTTTATTTTCACCTCATCCCTTGTCAAAGTCTTAACCATAGGAGTAGATTCACCAAAACGTTCAATTTTAAGCTCTACATTCGTTCCAGGCTTTCCCTTCAACATCTTACTTACATCATCCGTTGACTTACCCTTTGCAGGTACACCGTCAATTTCCAAAATTTTATCACCTGCCATTAATCCCGCTTTGAAAGCAGGAAAACCCTCATAAGGTTCCGAAATAATCACATAATCATCTGTGCGTCTAATCAATGCACCAATCCCACCATATTTACCCGTTGTTTGCATCAGATATCCTTCCATATCCTCTTCCGAGTAAAAAGTAGTGTAAGGGTCAAGAGAATTAAGCATCGCATCAATTCCTGTACGGATAAGTTTTTCAGGATCCACTTCATCCACATAATACATATCCAACTCTTTAAACATTGTAGCAAAAATGTCTAAGTTTTTGGTAATCTCGAAATAATTATTGTTATTATTGACTACGAAAGAAACGGAGAGGATAGATAGAAGGGTAACTGCAAGTACATTCAAATATCTGAATTTTCTGAGCATGGTACTTTTGCTTTATTTGTGAACGACTAAATAATACAGGCTTTAAAATTTTTCCTACTTGTTTATAAAGTATAAGAATCGAATTCCTTCTAAAAAATTAGATGTAAAATTCTCCTCTTTGGAAAAAATGAGAGGTAATAGTATTCATTGTAGAAGCTTCAATTTCCACAACTTGTTGTAAAATAAAAAAAAATTAACAGCTTTTAACATCAAATAGCCTACAATAAACTATTTTCGGGCAGATTTTATTTTCAAGTATTAAAATATGCTACTAATTTATTCTCCCAAAATAACGAATCGTCTCCGTTACATCTTCGAGCATATCTTTGAAGACATGCTCGGAATCAATTTCTCTATTACTACAGACAAAGAAATATTCATAGAGTTTGATAGCGCAAAAATAAATTATAGTAGCCGTCAATTTGAAGATGAACTATTTTTTTATGCCAGCCCACTATTATTTGAAAGAGGAATCAAGCAACAACGAATCAAAGTAGAAGACTTCGAAGATACCAAGATGTTTTATATTAGTCGAAGCAATTCTGACTTGCCATTTGATCCCTTTGCAGCTAGTTTTTACCTAATTA